>NZ_CP048914.1:1200000-1500000 GCF_014023125.1 Candidatus Xianfuyuplasma coldseepsis | reverse complement strand
GGGTGAAATCATAATCATCCATCGATGCTTCATAGATCATTTTCGGCATATAAAGTGCATCGATGTTGGCTTTTTGATTCAGTAATTGTTGCCGGTTTTGATTGAACGGACATTCTTGGTAATAGGATTTCACTTGTCCTTCTTCCATGCGTAACACGGGTTCGAGTCCAAGAGTGTCTTGTTTGCACGTATGAATCCCTTCACAATCTTGACATTTGTCTTTCTCAATTTTAAAGTTGAGGAAGGTTCCTAAATGACGTTCGATAAAATCGGTATCGACATCGTGATCAATGAAAAAATCACGCAGGACGACATCTTCTGCGAGATCATCAATCAGTTGATCCTTATCAATCGCGAGTTCTTGAAACCGTAATTTTTCCATAGTATCACCTATCGGTTATTCCAATACTCATCGAACCAATCGGATTCGATATCATTGGGAATGGTATTTTTTTGTTTGCTTGATTTGGAGGATTGCATCCGTTTTGTACGATTCTTAATCACAACAATCGCATCGTCGATTGTTGATACATGGTGGCGTTGCCATTCAACAGCTACTTTATCAAAATAGTTATAGGATGGGAACTCACCCAATTGGCCAACCACATACACCAATAAGAAGTTAATCACTTCTTGTGACAAATTGTAGTTATCGATTAGTCGTTCAACCACATTGAGTTCTTGAAGTGAGGGTTTCCCGTTCGACAAGATTCCAAGGATAACAGCCGGTGTAACGGTTTTGCATTTTTGCAACATATCCAAGTGTGATACGACATCCTGTGACGGTTGGACGTCCTCATGATGAATCGTATCCCGATCAAACTCATACCACTTGCGAGCATTCTTACTGAGTTCTCCTAAATCGATGTTTCGATCTTTATCAACAGTATCCATGAACACTTTTTGCATCGTGAACTCATCGAGGTTATAGACATAGGATAGGTTGTAGATTTTTTCTTTTACCTTGTTTGTAATTTTGCGACGATCGACGAAGTTCTTGGATAGCCCTTCCAAAAAAAGTTCAAAATCAAACGCGTGATTGATGTGGATCTTTGCTTTGCTTTTGGATGTGTAATTCGCTTTTGTTTCAATCGGTTTAGGTAAGGAATCAAACACTTTATCAAAGGTACTGGAGATGTTTGTAAATCCATCTTTTTCGGTGGTTGTAACTTTAAACAACCCACTGATTTCGTCAAATAAATCTTTCCCTAAACGACTAAATAAATACGCTCCTAACGATCCATCTTTGATGAACTCTTCGGCGGTTAATGGCGCTTTCAACTCATAGAGATAGATATCTTCATTATGATACGTTACCAGCAACCCAATGGCTTCTAACTTCTGACGAACTTGTTCAAATTGACGCGGTGACAATCGCATCGCATCATAGAGTAATTTATGATGGAACTCGGTTTGTTTTTTTGTACTGCGGTCGATGAGACTCCACAACGTCAAATACAGGGTGAACGCGTCACCCCCAAGGATTGGTTGATATAGTAATGTCAATACGTTGCGTTCGTCTCGATCCAACGTGTGGTACGTAATCAGACGAAACGTGTCGAGTCCATTGATATCCATGAAATCCTCCTACGGATGTAATCCTACTCCTTTATAAGGAAGTTGTTTATCCAAGTATTCATACAGGGCCATGATTTTCTTTTTCGGGCGATTAAATCCCAACATTGTATACATTTCCACCTTAAAGTCCACCGATGTTTCATAAGGTGTCACTTGGACAAAGGATACAATAATGTGATACTTTGATGCCTGCAAAAAGAGTTCTTTGTGCTCATCGTCGATATGGCGTACTTCAATCTTGTTTTTCTGTGCGTACTCCATAATCACTGCCTTGGCTTTTTGATAGTTTGTTTTGTAGTAATGTGAGCGTAATCCCACTTCCGAATGGAGTTCTTTTGATTCTGCTAACGGACTTAAAAATCCCATTTACTTCACCTCTAGTTGTTCCAATACATGATTGAAATCACGTTTGGTATCTAATATTGAGAACGAGTTGTCAATGACATATGTGGCTTGTTCTTTTTTGGCGTCTAATGATAGTTGTGCATCTATTTTCATGGCGGCATAATCTCGATCAATCTGATCGCGACTAATTAACCGCTCGATCTGATTTTCATAGTTTGTGTATACGACAACAGTCGCATCGCACTCTTTGTCGTATCCGGTTTCAAATAACAACGGAATATCAACAACAACGATGGGTTCATCCAACTCTTTGTACCGTTCAATTTCGGCATCGACGACATGGTATACTTCTGGATGTACAATCTGATTTAACTCATCGCGTTTGGTTTTGTTCGCAAAAATGATTTGACCGAGTTTCTTGCGATTAATCGATTGATCAGTAAGAAGGATATCCGATGTGAAATGATTGACGATGGCATCGTAAACCGTGGTTCCTTTTTGATACAAATCATGGGCGATTTGATCGGTATCGATCACTGGTATCCCCGCTTCTTTAAACATGGTTGATACCGTTGATTTTCCCGATGCAATCCCACCTGTCAATCCGATGATACGTGTCATATACATCACCCCTAACGTCTAAAAATTATTATATCATAAAGCCACTATAAAATATAGGTTTGTTGTTATTTGTGTCGTTGTTTTTGACAAGTTGTACAGAGATAGGTTCCACGTCCTCCAACTTTTGTTTTACTAATTGTCGTCCCACAAACAGGACATGGTTGATCCACTTTTGTATGAACGTTGAGTTCGTTTTGAAACCGTCCCGTCACACCGAGACTTGCGGTATACGAGCGAACTGTTGTACCACCGAGTTCGATCGCTTTTTCAATCACCTGTTTACACGACTGAATGATGAATTTAATTTGCTTTTTCGTCAGTAACCCAGCTGGTGTTTCCGGATGGATTTTACTTCGAAATAAAACCTCATCCACGTAGATGTTCCCCAACCCACATATCACCGTTTGATCTAACAATGTCGGTTTGATGGCACGTGTTTTATGGCGCAGTTTTTTTGTCAAGTATGTCGGTGTTAATTCGGATGATGTTGGTTCTGGGCCCAATCCAACCAATGGACTATTCTGTTTGATTTCAGCTGGATGAATTACATCAAATGTACCGAACTTACGTGTGTCATGATAACGTAAGGATGTTCCGTCGGTAAAATAAATAATCATGTGTTCGTGTTTTTCCTTGGGTTCATCGAGTGGTTTAATAAAATACTTTCCTTCCATCCGAAGATGTGAAAAAACAACCCAATCTTCGGTGATAAATTGAAGATGTTTTCCATAGCGATCCATCCGCTTGATGGTTTGTCCTTCTAACATGTGGATGAAGGTTGCTTCATCCACATTGCGAATCATCTTCGGATAAAACACATCGATATCGCGTATGGTTTTACCAACAATAACTTCTTGAAGTATACGTCGAACGGTTTCGACTTCGGGCATTTCTGGCATGATTACTCCATGGTATTACGATAGACGCGAGATGCGTCATAGCGTTTCGTGACCGATTTTGTTGTGTCAGGATGGCCAATCGCAATCTGGGCAAAGGCGGTTCCTTTGGTAATGTGCAGAATTTCGTTGATATACGTCATTCGTTCTTCTAGAGGATACACACCAATCCACACCGCTCCCAGTTGTTGTTCCACGGCAGAGAGCAATATATTCTCAACCGCTGCCGCACAATCTTGTGGTCGCATGCGGGGTGATTTCCCCCCCTCTTTCATCACCACGATAATGGCGAGTGGGGCATCGGCTAACATCCATGCTCCTCGCGATGCTTTGGATAATTGATCCAGTATTGTGCGATCGTCAACAATAATAAATTCCCACGGTTGTTGATTGTTTGCACTTGGAGCTTGCATTGCCGCTTCAAGCATGGTGGTAATAGCCACTTCAGAAACAGTCTCTTTGGTATAGTGACGAACACTTTGTCGTTTCATTAACAAACTCATAATTTACCTCCCGGATTTACATGAACACTCACATGACATATTTTCTCATTTTTTAGTAACGTCTCATGCACAAGATGAGCGATATCATGTCCTTCTTTAACCGTTTTTGTTCCATCAACTTTAATTTCTACAATAGCTTGATAATACGGACCATAGGCAATCATATCCAACTGATCAACCGCATGGACTCCGTCAATTTTTGCAATGCTTTCTTTGTATTCCTGACAGATCTCTTCCCCAACCGTTTTGCCTTGGATACTTTTTATGGCTTCTAACACGATAATAATCCCAATACGAATAATAAAGAGGGCGATGATAAATGAGGCGACTTTGTCACCGTACAGTAACCAATCGATATCCAACTGGTGTCCAAGCAGGACACCGCCTACACCGATAAACACAACGGCACTACTGATGACATCGCTAAACGATTCTTGACCTGATGCTTGAATGATTTCACTACCGGTTTCTTGTCCTTTTCGAATCAAATAACGGGCAAGTATTAGCTTCAAACCAATAACAACGACAATGATAACCATGGTTAATCCATTCGGCACCTCAATCGCGTTGGACCAATTTGTAATCACGTTTTTCCCGAGATTATAAGCAATCGTGATAATCGATAATCCAAGCAACAGACTTAATACATATTCAAACTTCCCATGACCAAAAGGATGATCCTCATCCGCTGGTTTGATGCTGTGGCGAATCCCAAGCACTACAAAAATGTCACTTAGTAAATCACTAATGCTGTGAACACCATCGGCAATCAAGGCAACACTATTAAAGAAAAAGCCACTTACAATTTTCATAAAGACCAAGAATACGTTGACATACAGGCTTTTTCGCATAATATGTTCATGGTTCATCGAATCACCTCTATTTGGTTTCGTATAAATTGTCTCCCAATACCGCTTCGACTTTCAGCGGTACTTGTAACGAGACGCATTGTTCCATCGTTGTAGTAACGAGATCATTCATTAAATCAATCTCATCCGGTGCTACATCAAAGATTAATTCGTCATGTATTTGTAGCAACATCTTCGATTGTACTTTTTGTTCTTTCATCACACGATCCAATTCAATCATAGCAATCTTAATAATATCTGCTGCACTTCCTTGAATCGGTGCATTCATCGCATTGCGTTTTCCACTTTCACGTTGCATGTAGACACTACTGTTCAGTTCGGGAATATAGCGACGTCGATGATAAATGGTTTCCGCATATCCATTGGATGTCGCTCCTTCAACAACGCCATCCATAAATTGTTTAATACCCGGAAATTGCTGGTAGTATTTATCAATAAACAGTTGGGCTTCTTTTTTATTAATATGAATTCCTTCACTCAATCCCCATGCACTTTGACCGTATATAATTCCAAAGTTTACCGCTTTTGCTTGACGTCGTTCAAGGGATGTAATGTCCTCTTTATCGAAGATCTGTTTCGCGGTTTTGGTATGAATGTCCTCATTGTGTTTAAACGCATCAATCATGACTTTCTCATTGGCCATATGAGCTAATACACGGAGCTCTATTTGTGAATAATCGCAGGCGAGCAATTGATGTTGTTGTTCAGGAATAAATACTTTTCGTATTTCTCTTCCTTCTTCGTAACGAATCGGAATATTTTGCAAATTAGGCTCAACGCTACTTAGTCGTCCTGTCGAGGTAAATGCCTGACGATAGATGGTATGAATTCGTCCATCATCCATAATCGCAGCATCCAACCCAATGATATAGGTACTGTGTAGTTTTGTTAAGGTTCGATAGGTCATTATTTTTTCAATAATCGGGTGATGATCGACTAATTTTTCTAAGATATCAACCTTAGTTGAATAGCCTGATTTTGTTCGTTTGGCAAAGGGCAACTCCAGTTTCTCAAACAAAATCACACCGAGTTGCTTCGGTGATGAAATATTAAATTCCTCTCCCGCATCGGCATAGATTTCCTCGGTGATCTGATCTATTTTTGCTTTTAACTCCGAATTTAATTGTTGTAATTTATCACGATCAACACGTATTCCTGTATGTTCCATTTTTGCTAAAATACGAGATAATGGTAGTTCAATATCGGTGAACAAATCAAGTTGTTCGTTGTCCTTTAACTGATCCAACAATGGTTGTTTCAGTTCATGGATGGCTACGGCTTTTTTGACCGCATACATTTGATACGCTTCTTCCGTAGGAATCGCGTATTTCGCTCCTTTACCATACACTTCTTCTTTGTACGATACATCCAGATATTCAAAGTTACTGACAATCACTCGGAAATCTTCTTTGGTATTGTTTGGATTTAAGATGTATGCTGCTAATAATAAATCAAAAGTAACACCTTGAATATCGTACTGATCATTTAATAAGACAACACGCATCATCTTCCAATCGAACACACTTTTTGGAATGGATTCATCCCGTAAAAACAATTGTAAATCCATGGATTGATGAATCATCTCATAGGGGATATAATACGATCCTTTGTCATTGACAACTCCAAATCCAAGCGCTTGTGCTTGATGATAGTTGGTACCATAGGTTTCTAAGACAATACAACTGTCTGGTTCTAATATATCCTTGATGTCCAACACAGTATCGACAAGGGTATACTCAAAGGTCTTTTTCGGTTGTGGTTGAACGCGATTAAACCGTTTAATTAAGGAGTGCAATTCCAGTTCTTTGTAAAATTCCAACATTTCCTCTTCCACGACACCATCGTACTCGATTTCATCCAGTGAGAAGTGGAACGATACATCGGTCTTGATCGTTGCGATTTGTTTACATAAAATCGCATCTTGGTAATGCGCCCGAATCCGTTCCCCAAGTTTTCCTTTAATCTCATCCATGTGATCAATAACACCCTGCAAACTACCATATTGTTTTAGGAGCTTGACTGCGGTTTTCTCCCCGACTCCAGGTATTCCAGGTAGATTATCCGAAGCATCCCCCATCAATCCTTTTAGGTCCGGAATCAAATCGGGAGTAACTCCCATAGTTTCGGCCATATACTCCGGCGTATACGAGACATAGTTTTGCATCCCTTTTTTGCTCGAACGCAGATGAACCTTGTCATTGACAAGTTGGAGCAAATCTTTGTCGTTGCTGATGATTTCAATTTCATCGAATTGATCATAGTATTTAGTTGCATAGGTACCGATGATATCGTCGGCTTCTATCAGCTCAATTTCACGTTGTTTTACCCCGAGAACATCGAGACTTTTCTTAATTAAATCAATCTGTGATCGAAACTCATCCGGCATCGGTTTGCGTCCCCCTTTATAATCGGGAAATGATTCGTGGCGAAAGGTCTTTCCAGATTTATCAAAGGCGACTAATATATGGGTAAAATCTTCATTTAGTACCGAGTTCATCATATTGACAAAGCCAAACACTGCATTGGTGTATTGGCCTTTGGAGTTTTGCATTAAATTTCCGGAATATGCGGTTCCATAATAGGCCCGAAACATCACATTTGATCCGTCCATTAAAATCAGTTTTTTCATCGTATTCACCTCGTTATTGTCTATGTTCATTGTACCATAGAATAAAAAAAATACTCAGTAATCTGAGTATTATTTTCCTTGGTTTTCCAAATATTTTACGATATCGGAAACCAATTTGATTTTGGTTGCTTCGCTGTCGGCAATCTCGACATCAAATTGAGACTCAATTTCCATGATTAATTCAATTGCATCTAAGGAGTCGGCACCAAGATCCTCCGTTAAATCGGATTCTAATGTAATGGTGTCTTCTTCAATACCTAATTCTTCTGCAATAAGCTCTTTCACTTTTTCAAAAATCATCATTTCTCTCCTCAAGTATAATTACTAATAATTATAGATAATAAATGACCATTTGTCAATGTACACTAGGGGTTTTCTCAGAATCCCGTTGTTTTTTCTTGTAAAACAAAAAAATAAGAGGACAATCCTCTTATTTTTGATTCTTTTGATAAATGACAACCAACCCTTTTAGAAGTAATAGTTCATCAACGATTGTGTCATACGATAACAAGTCTTTCACAAACCGTGACGCACCACCTGTAACAATCAATGTGGGGGATGTTTTATACTCGTCTTGAATTTTCCGTGCCATGGCTTCAATCATCAGCGCATGACCATAGAGTAATCCAGAGTTCAAACAATCAATCGTATTGGTTCCGAGTACTTTTTTCGGGGTTGTAAATTCAAATTGGGACAATTGTGATGCGTTGTGTACCAAGGCATCCCGTTGCGTCACCAATCCAGCCATGATTGCCACTCCTTTAATAATCTTGTGTTCAATATAAGTAAAGGTTGTAGCAGTCCCCATGTCGACGACAATTGCATTGTCGGTATATTCATCCAATACTGCGGCGGCACTCGCAACCAAATCCGAACCCACTTCTTTGGGATTATCCACGATAATTTTGATTCCGGTTTTAATCCCTGGTCCGACAAATATTGGCGTTATATCGTAATATTTAATCGCTAAGTTCTTAATGATGATATTGAGTTCTGGGACAACGCTAGAGACAATGATATCGTCGGCACCATTCAGTACATCGCGCAATAACACATAGTACTCATCAACGCTTTTCGTTTTGTCGGTCGTAAACCGATAAGTCGGGCCCAGTTGATTGGTATATTGGGCAAGTACAATATTGGAGTTTCCGATATCAATTACAACTAACATGGCGCATCACTCCTGATTGTTTAAGACGACATTCAAACGATTGGCGACGGGTACACCAACGACAATTGCAACAGCAATTTCAAGTAGCGAGTTAAAAATAAAGATTGTTGCGATAAATCCAAAGATCGTTCCACTACTTAGAAAATAGCTCGCAATAAAATCGATTGTCCCAATGGTGTCTGCCTGTGTTAGTTCAGCACCAACTTCGGTTTCTAACACACGATTTAAGACATCATAGACATCGAAAAACCAGTTGTTTTTCGCCACGATATACATCAAAGGAATGACCAATAACGAATGAAATAGCGTCATTACACCAAAGAATAATCCGTTTTGAAGAAATTCATTGGAGACCAATTTCCGGAAAAATTTGAGGACGTCATACGCGAAAAATCCGATGAGGAAACGCGGTAACACACTCACGATCGGATTGGTAAAAACCGGATCGAGTAGTGAAGTTGGTCGGGTAAACGCCACAAATAATGAGGTGATTCCAAACAGGGCTCCTAAAAACCCGCCTACTTTACGGCCACCATAATATGCACCGACTAAAATCGGAATGTGAATTATGGTGAAACCTACAAATGCATTGACATTAATAAAGCCAAAATTCGGAACCAATGCCATGACAAGAACGATTGCTGAAAGAACCGCTGTCAAGGTTAGTTCTCTTGTTTTCATATTCATTTTTTTCTCCTTTTTAGGCCACAAGGGTCCCATAAGTTTTATATGATAAAATTAAACGTTTTGTTTAATCTGATCAACTGTTTTTGCATCGAACATACGAATGATTTTATAGACGATTTTCTTCACTTCTTGATAGTCTTTCGTACTGATCATCGAGGTGGTTGAATGGATGTAACGTGCAGGCATCCCAATCGTCGCGACAAGTGTCCCTCCATTGGCAAGTTGAACACGTGCTGCATCGGTTCCACCCATCGATTTATAATATTGATATTTGATGCCATCTTCTTCGGCAGCATTGATGATAAACTGTTTCATTCCTTGATGCATAATTGCACTGGGATCGTAGAATCGAAGTAAAAATCCTTCTCCGATTTTGCCACTGACGTCATCGCCATCAAATGAATCGGCACACGGGCTACAATCAATCGCGATAAAGACATCCGGTTTAATTAAACCAGCTGCGGTTTTTGCACCCCGTAGTCCCACTTCTTCTTGGACTGTTGCACCAGTATAAAGCTGGCATTTTAAGTCTTCCTTTTTGGTATCGCGAGCAATTTCTAGTGCCATCCCACAACCAAAGCGATCATCCCATGCTTTACTGAAGATTTTTTCGCCATCTTTACTGACGGTGTAATGGTTACGGGCAACGACTTGTTGTCCTACACGTACCCCAAGTTCTTTGGCATGATCGTCGTTGTTTGCACCGATATCAACAAGTAAATCATTAAATTTTATATCGGTTGGTTTTTCATCTGTTCCCCGTAATAAATGCGGTGGTTTACTAGCGGTAACACCAGGAATTTTTTCGAGATCATCGGTGATAATATCAACATGTTGACTGAGAAATACATTTCCATGCATCCCCCCTAGATTCGTCATTTTAATCAATCCGTTTTTATTGATTCCCGTGACGATTCCACCCACTTCATCCATATGACCAGCAATCATAACTTTGGGTCCGTCAAAATCTTTGTTAATCACCCCAAAAATACTACCTAGACGACCTTCAATAATCTCTTCTACATGAGGTTCTAACTGTGTTCGCATGTAGTCTCGTATCGGTTTTTCAAAACTAGGTGCTCCCGGTAAATCGACCAAATCCCGATATAGTTTATCCATCATTATCCTCCTTGAATCGTGCAATCAACTGTTTGATTGGAACGCCTTGTTCCACAAACTTATCTTCAAACTCCGTACTTATAATAGCATGTTTTGGGCTTGTATGTAAATCATATTCCACCGACAGAATTTCCATTCCAAACTGTTTCATTGTTTCGAGACTATAGGCAAACAAATCATCATTGTCTGTCTTGAAGTGAATCTCTCCCTGTGGAATCAGTAATTCTTGATAGAGTCGTAAGAACCGTGGATTCGTTAATCGCCGTTTCTCGTGGCGAGCTTTGGGCCAAGGATCACTAAAATTTAAGTAGATTCGTTCAATCGATTGCGGTTGAAATAAATCCAATATAAACTGGGCATCCATCCGGATTAAACGACAGTTGTCCAACGGCTGATCAATCAATTTCTGGAGTGCTTTGACAATCGCAGAATCAAATTTTTCAATACCGATGAAATTCCGATGGGGATATTGTTGTGCCATCTGATATATAAATTGTCCTTTACCCATCCCGATTTCCACCGACAAAGGTTGTTGTTTGACAAAGAAATTGTCCAAATAAATCGGATCGTGCTCGATGTCGTCATAGATGAACTCAGGATGACCTTCAATCAACTCACGAGCTCCTTTTACATATCGTAATCGCATTGTATCACCGCTTCTTAATAATGGTTAAAAATTGATTGACAAGGTCTGGATCAAATTGTGTTCCAGCATTGTCCTTAATTTCTTTTAATGCTTGTTTCTTGCTTCGTGCTTTATGATACACACGATCTGTGGTCATTGCATCGTAGGCATCACATATACTGATGATGCGAGAATATAGAGGTATCTCATCACCACGTAATCCATGCGGATATCCTCGTCCATCATAGCGTTCATGATGATATAAAATCGCAATCCCAATATCCTCATTGTCGATAATGTTGGAAATGATTTTATATCCACTCTCACTATGATACTTAATTGCCTCGTATTCCTCTTCAGTTAATCGTCCTGGTTTGCTTAGTAATTGTTCACTGATTGATATTTTACCAATATCATGCAAGTCGGCTACTAAGCGAATCTCTTCAATCTCGTAATCCCGTTTTCGTCCCGTGGAGCGCAATAGATCCTCTGCTAGATTACTGACGCGCTGACAATGCGCCTCGGTTTCTTCGGTTCGTTCATGAAGGGTTTCCAATATGGTTGCTAACGCCGTACTCTTCCGTGATTTTCGATTGGTTAACTTACGTCGGTACATGATGTTTTCCGCTTGACGGAACGTTTCATCAAATGAATCGTGTTCGCGGAAGTAACTATATCCACTACTAATATCAAATCCGACCCCATATATCCGGAAATTACTGACACGTACTTTCAGTTCTTTTTCTAGCGCGTGTACGCGTTCTGTGGTTGCTTGTGGGATCCGAATCACAAATTCGTCCCCACCAATGCGATATACATCTTCCTCATGAAATATATCACGCAAGATATCGGCCAAACTGATGAGCAGTTTATCTCCTTCAAGATGACCAAAGGCATCATTAATCAGTTTTAATCCATCCACATCAATAATCATTAACGCAGCGTCCATATCAATCTCTTGTTGATGTGAATACTTCTCAAATTGATTTCGATTGTATAATTTTGTTAATAAGTCATGAGTTGCCATAAATGATATTTCTTGTTGGGCGAGTTCTTCGTTGGTACGGTCACGTAATATTCCAAAGACCTCAGAGACTTCACCATATTCATCCTTTTGAGCAAATATGCTGGATTGCACATATCGAAAGTCACCATTCTTAATGATTCGATAATTCGTTGTCATCCCAGACGGGTTATTGCGAATATGGTTGGTCGAATAATCATAATCTTCTAAATCATCTGGATGAATGATATCACGAACTTGTTGCAAATCAATCACACTCTCCAACCCAAAAAACTCATCCAACTCTCTAGAGGGTTCAAATTGCTGTTCTTGCATATGAAAATAAAATGTTGCAATATTTGCAATTTTCCGTGTTTCCTGGAATAAACGATCCGCTTGTTCGCGCTGCATTTCTTGATGTTTTTCTTGATCAATGTCTTTCACCAATCCCCGTATCCGAATCGGGAAATTACGGTAGCGCTCCTCAACAAAGGCAAAGTAACTAATCCATACGTATTCTTTTGTGGCTTGGTTTTGAAAACGAACTTGGGACGCCATTTGATCGATCGTACCATCAAATAGCTGATCCATTTGCTTTTGGAATCGCGCTTGATCAAGGGGATGAATATGGATGGTAAACAAATCGACATAATCTTGGTACGTAATCGATTCCAAACCAACTAGTTCTGGGAGACGATCACTATAATCAAATTGTTTGTTTCGTAAGTCAAACTCAAAATACGCTGTTTCGGTCGACACAAACATCGTCGAAACGAGATTCTCTTGCATACTTGGGTCCACGCTCTTAACATACGACGTTAAATCACGAAAACTCGTTAGAAAACGATTCTCACCGGTTTTAACCGCATAAATATTAAAGTATCGATCCACTTCTTCAGTGTAATTTGTAAAGTGTTTTGGGATTCCGCTTTGAACGACTTCATGATAAATATTCAACCACGTCTTTTCGATCTTGGGAAAGATTTCGTATGCTAGTTTACCCATGATTTCCTCTTGTTTTATGCCCATCAAATCACAAAACATTTTATTGACATACAAATAGCGATAATCAATTGGATTACCGCGTTCATCGTACACTAGCTCGTGATCAGCAATGGAAAAATCAACGAAATCAAGCAATTCTTTGTGGTAGGATTCATCCATGGAATCACCTCGAGTAAAAGTTATTTTGATAACTGATAAATTGCTTCCATATAGATAGCGGTTGCTTTCAGTAAGTCTTCGACATAAATGTATTCATCAACTTGATGTGCTACATCTTTTCGTCCTGGCATATTGGGGCCAAATGCGACTGCTTTTTTCAAACTACGGGCATAGGTTCCTCCACCAATGGTGAGGAGTTCACTATCAACATCATCAGTGTATTTCTGATACGCCTGATGCAATGTCAATACTAGAGGATCGTCCTTCGATACATAGTGGACTGGCAAATCGGTAATGATTTTATATTTAAAGTTAACGTGTTTTACTGCTGCTTTGATATTTAAAAAGGCATTGTCTTTATCCCATCCTTTGGGGAAACGACAATTAATTCCAATCTTAAACTCATTGTCTTTGTATTGATAGACCGCAGGATTCATTGTGAATTCTTTCATTTCGTCATCAAAATGATCAATTCGCAACTTCTCACCTAAATGATCAAATGTTAAATATTCATTAATAAACGTGATAAATGGATTATCAATGTGTTCATGTAAAAACTGAGCTAAAATGAATGCGGCATTAATTCCCAAATTCGGTTGCATCGCATGAGCACGTTTTCCGTATACTTTGTAGGTTCCTTCTTCATATGCTCCATGCAACCCATTGAACGATAAATATTTATCGAACTCATCCTGCAAATCTACACGCAATGTACATTCTGCATAATCAGGTACGACATTATAGCGATCGCCAGCAGTAAACGTTACCAAGGATTGATCGTCGGTTTTACCGGTGATGTCAAATGTCAAAATCCCTTTTTCACCATAAATCAACGGAAAGCTTGCATCCGGTGCAAACCCAATATCGGGCATTTCTTCGGTTTTAAAGTACTCTTTAATACCACGCCACTCTGTTTCCTCATCCGTCCCAAGAATAATCCGAACTCGTTTGTGCAATTCGACGTCCATCTCTTTCAAGAACTTCAGGGCAAAATACGCCGCCATGGTTGGTCCCTTATCATCTCCCGCTCCGCGAGCAAATAATTTCCCATCCTTGATGATCGGATCAAATGGTGGATTGCTCCATCCATCTCCCGTAGGCACCACATCCAAATGGCATAATACCCCGACAATTTCCTTCCCACTTCCATACTCGATGTGAGCGGCATAATTATTGATGTTTTTCGTAATAAATCCATCTGCTTGTGCCATGCCAAGCATGTAATGTAAGGCATCATTGATTGATTGTCCAAACGGTGTATCACTCTCCGGATTGAATTTATCCAATACACTTGGTATTTGAAGTAATTCTTTGGCTTTTTTAAGAAGCTCATCTTGATGATCTAACACGTATTGATAAAAATCCATAATATCACCCTTTCTAAAATAATATACCATTAATAATGGTATTTTTCAACGATATTAAACCAGTCATTATGAGATTGTTTGTATTTCAAAAAAAACTGCGATATAATACAAATTAGGAAAACTTATTATTAAACTTGACATATGAGTATACATTCATATATAATCTATGAGTATTTATCACACGAGCAATCCTATGTAAGGGATCATCATTCGAGGTGATACATTATGATTAAAAAAGTGATTATGCGAAACCTAATCTGTTCCAACTGTGCTGGACGTATTGAAAAAGCACTAACGGAACTCCCATATATTAATTCAGCAAGTTTTAACTTCCCTAACCAAGTAATGCTAATTGACGCGACCGATGAATACGATGAAGAAAATGCGATCCCTGAAATCCGCACAATTGTGGATAGTATTGAAGATGGTGTAGACACCTATTCCTACGATAAGCGACATTTCATGGAAACCAAAAAGGAAATTGAAACATACTATACCTTCTTCATTGGTGTTGCGATTTATCTCATTGGTTACATTTTTGAATACTTTGATATTACGATAGGATACTTGTCCTTGTATTGGCTAGGATATGTATTTATCGCCTATAAAATCGCACGAAAAACATACAAAGGTATTCGGCGTGGACAAGTATTTGATGAAAACACCCTGATGTTTATCGCAACGATTGCCGCTATGGCATTAAACCACTATTATGAAGCCGCATTGGTTATTATCTTCTATACCGTTGGTGAGTATTTGCAACATCAAGCGGTTCATCGAAGTAAACAGGAAGTATCGACATTGATCGACTTAAAGATTGAATACGCCAATAAAATCGAAGGTGATAAAGTCATCATTGTGGATCCCTTATCGATTGTAAAAGGAGATCGTCTTGTAGTTAAAAACGGTGAGAAAATCCCTGTTGATGGTACAATCGTGAAGGGAACAACATCGTTAAACACTAGTGCTCTAACTGGGGAAGCAAAACTCTCCACGGTTAAACTAGGCGATTATGTTCTTTCAGGAAACATTAATGTCGGTAGTGTTATTGAAATTGAAGCAAAGAAAGAATACACCGAATCAACCATCGCTAAAATGATTGATTTAATCGAGAACTCAACAAACCATAAAGCCCGTCCAGAAAACTTTATTACCAAATTTGCACGGTATTATACACCAACCGTTACCGTCGCAGCATTCTTGATGTTCTTGATTCCAACTCTATTCGACCCAAACAACTTCCAGCGTTATATCTATAGTGCAGCAATCTTTCTCGTTGTCAGTTGTCCATGTGCTCTAGTGCTTTCCGTACCATTATCGTACTTCGCAGGAATTGGGTCTGCAGCACGCAAGGGGATCTTATTCAAAGGTAGTTCATTCCTTCATATGGCAACCAATGTTGACGTGATAGGAATTGATAAAACAGGTACATTAACACACGGCAATTTCGAAGTGACTGACTTTAGTGATCAAGAAACTTTGAAGTTGGCTGCAAGTATCGAACGATATAGCAATCATCCAATCGCACAGTCGATTGTTAACTATTACGAAGGCGATTATTACGACTTCGAAAACGTCGAGGAAGTTCCTGGATATGGACTTGTGGTAACTACAGAGGAAGGTACAATTCTTGCTGGAAATCGTAAACTCCTCACAAAGCACAAAGTTAAAGTTTCCGATAAGAAAAATGTTGTTGGAAGTAACGTATTTATTAGTAAATATGGAAGATATATCGGTCGCGTTATCATCTCCGATACGATTAAGGATTCTTCACGAAATGTCATTCGACGATTATCCCAAAAATACCATATCACGATGTTAACCGGAGACAACAAAGCCATTGCTACAACTGTAGCCGATGACTTGGGTAATATCAATTTTGTCAGCAGCTTGCTACCGGATCAAAAAGTAGATGCCTTCAATCAATTGAAATCGAAAAAGAATAAAATGTTTGTTGGTGACGGAATCAACGATGCACCATTATTAAAAAATGCTGACATCGGCGTTGCGATGGGTGATGGAAGCGAAATCGCAATAGATGTCGCCGATGTTGTTATTATGGGAAAAGAATTAACGCTCCTTGAACAAGCGCTTAATATTGCCCATAAGACAAAGAATATCGTGTATCAAAACATTATATTCAGCCTATCGATTAAGTTTTTATTCTTAGTGCTTGCAGGATTTGATATGACAACGATGTTAATGGCAATTTTCGCTGATGTAGGTATTACATTAATTGCCGTAGTAAATAGTTTACGATTAATTTATACAAGGGGGAACAAGAATGTGTGATGATGACAAGATTAGAAACATAACCGAGGCAGTACAATTATTTAAAATCTATAGTGACTTTACACGACTACGCATTATCGAATTATTATTGGACAACGAAATTTGTGTTCAAGACATTGCGAATGAGCTTGATACAAGTCAGTCGGCGATTAGTCACCAGTTAAAACTCTTACGTGATTTGCATGTCGTCAAAGCAAGAAAACAAGGAAAACAAGTTTTTTACAGTTTACAAGATAATCATATCAAAGAGATTTTCATTATGGCATATTCCCATGTTACCGAATGTAATGACCAAGAGGCACAGTGATGTGCCTCTTTTTTTTAACAAAAAAAGAGATGCTTATGCATCTCTTCCATGTTTAATTAAGGCGTATTTTTTCTTTCCTCTACGCAGTACAGTAAACTCATTATTGATGGCGTTAGTTTTACTGACCACAAAATTTAAGTCTTGGATTTTTTCACCATTCACACTGATTGCATTATTGGAAATAAATTCCCGAGATTGTCGTTTGCTAGATGCCAATCCAGATTCAATTAATACATCAACCAGATCCAATTCTTCATGTAATACGATTGAAGGCACATCTTTAAATCCTTCACGAATTTCATCCGCGGACAACGACTGGACATCACCACTAAACAGAGCACTTGAAATCCGCAACGCACTTTCATATGCATCTCTACCGTGCACCAATACAGTCAACTCTTCTGCAATTTTGTGTTGTGCCAAACGTTTATGTGGAGCCTTTTCAAATTCATCTATGATACGTTTTGTCTCATCAACGCTAAAGAATGTAAACTTTTTAAGGAAACTAACTGCATCTTTATCTGGGGTATTAATCCAATATTGAAAAAACTCATAAACACTTGTTCGATCCTTATCCAACCATACGGCTCCACCTGCTGTTTTTCCAAACTTAGATCCATCAGTTTTGGTTAATAATGGCCATGTGAATCCATAGGCTTTTTCTTCCGAACCAAGCATTTTACGAATTAGTTCCAATCCCGCTGTGATATTTCCCCATTGGTCTTGACCACCAATTTGTAATTCACAATTATGCTCTTTGTATAAATGCATAAAATCTAAAGACTGAATAATTTGGTAGCTAAATTCGGTGAAACTAATTCCTTGTTCCAATCGACTCTTCACCGAATCTTTTGCCATCATGTACCCAATATTGAAATGTTTACCAATATCTCGTAAAAACGTAATGATATCATAGGTACTAATCCAATCATAGTTATTTACAACTTCTGCTGTTGGTAAAATGTTTATTACCTGTTTTGTGATGGCTTCTGCATTCGTGAGTGATGTTTCGAGGGTCAGTAGTTGTCGCTCTGTACTACGTCCACTTGGATCACCAATTAGACCAGTTCCGCCACCAATCACTAAAATAGGATGATGTCCCCGATCTTGCAATCGTTTCGATACGAGATAGGATATTAAGTGGCCAACGTGGAGACTGTCTGCGGTTGGATCTGCACCAACATAAAACGTCATAGCTCCTTGTTCTAATTTGTCTTCTAATTCAGGATCGGTTACATCAAACAGTAACTCGCGCCATTTTAACTCTTCTAATAAAGTCATTGTTTTGTCCTCCATATATAATAAAAAATAAAAAAGTTCGTCCTCGGAAAAGGACGAACTTGTAAGTCCGTGGTACCACCTTATTTCTAGATTTCTCTAGCACTCATTCATGATAACGGAATTACCGGCCGTGCTTTTCACAAGGCACTCCAAAGGGTATACATATCGGTTTATCTTAGTTTTCACCAGCCACTAAGTCTCTACAAATAAACACTTGATATTCTCGTCTTTGTCGTCGTTTTGTTATAAGGTTGTTTTACGAAGTACGATACTGTGTGGTAATTTAATTACACGATCAGTTACTTCTTCTTTGTTCATTAATTTTGTTAATAAACGCATTCCCACTGCACCCATGTCGTAAATTGGTAAATCGACACAAGATAATTGAGGTCGTGCTAATCGAGCATATTTTGTATTTTGGAATCCGCATACACCAATGTCTTCTGGAATCCGTACATCATTTTCAAATGCCACATTCATAAAGCTAATCGCAATCGAATCGCGAACCGCAATGACACCATCGACTTTATTGTCTTTGAAGTACTCGTTAAAGTGTTCGGTGTTAATGGAAATACGCCCACTTGTTCGCATCACTTTTGGCTCTAATCCAGATTCATTCATAGCGCGTAAATAACCTGCTTCCTTCAAATCATTTACCATGTATTTACGTACGGTTGAAACCATGTAGATGTGTTTCCGACCTTCGTCTAATAACTTCTTGGTAATTTCATATCCAGCGCGTTCGTAATCAATCGAAACAGATGGAATTTCATCATCTTCTGGGTAGAACGTATTGGTTAACACGACAGGAATCTGATAGGTATTTTTGATCGTGCGAAGAAATTCATATTGTGGTGATGTAATTTCATCATTCAAGTACAATATCCCATCGACTTGGGCAGCAATAATTTCTCGCAAAATATCTTCTTCACTAGCGTCTTCACTCTCTAAAACATACAGCAAAATCGAATACTTATACACCCGAGCAATATCGGCGATACCATTCATCATTTCGGCAATCGATGCCCGACTCATATCTGGTACAACAACAGCAACGGTTGTACTTTTACGACTTGCAAGCCCCTTGGCAAAGGCATTTGGTTTGTATCCCAATTCCTCAATAACACGCAACACACGCTCACGGGTTTCAGGTTTTACTTTTTCCGGATTATTAATGGCTCTTGAAACAGTAGCTAAGCTGACTCGAGCAGCTCCAGCAACATCATAGATTGTTGCTTTACTCATAATAAGCACCTTCTTTCATCACTATGATTATATCACAAGTGAAAATGTTTTCAACTAATAAGAACACAAAAATGAAAACTTTTCATTGATTTGTGCAAAGTGCCAATTAAAAGAAAAAGCCACAATCCATGTGGCTTTTATCCTTATCGTTTTTCTTTGATTCGAGAACGTTTTGCTGAAAGACCGCGGATATAGAACAAACGTGCTCTACGGACTTTACCACGACGGACAACTTTGATGTCGTCTACAAGTGGCGAATGAATTGGGAATGTACGCTCAATACCAACACCGTATGATACTTTACGAACAGTAAAAGTTTCACCAATGCCGCCACCTTGACGTTTGATAACCAATCCTTCAAAAATCTGAATCCGTTCGCGATTTCCTTCACGAATTTTAACCGATACTTTGACAGTATCTCCGGCTTGGAAATCTGGTACATCAGTCTTTTGATAGTCACTTGTAATTTCTCGTAATAATTGCTGAGACATGATATCACTCCTTTTGATTGAACACTTGCTCATAAGGATTTTCCAAAGCGGAGCAATTGTATATAGATTTAACAGCGGTAATTATTATAGCATAGCACTATTTGAATTGCAAGGATAAAAATCACTTAAATGTAACTTGTTTGTATGTATGATAGCGATGGCCATCGATGATTACAAACACGTCAAATCGACCAGATACATCAATCTCATTTACAGTGACAATTGTCCGTAAGTTTTCACCATCAACCTCTTGATGATACAGTGGATAACGTATCGATTGAGATAATGGCATCGCGTAATAATAGGATTGTTCTCCTTGTTGAAGTTCGAGGTACACTTCTTGATTGTCTTCAAAAACACCCGATACAACAAATCGATCAAATTCCTTGTATATTAATAATTCGTATGTCGGTGGTAATGTCTGTAGAATCGTGATTCGACGATCAATATCCTGTTCATATAAGAAAGATACTTGTTGTTCCCCATAAAACTTCACCAACCGAGATTGATGTTGGATATTGTCATATGGTTGGATTCGCAACGCTTGATCGTAATGCGCCGGCATTTGTAGTTCATACACGACGACATCATCTTGTACTTCCACTGTGATTGAGGACTTTGTGAAGGATAACTCACCATCATATTCACTAGGTGGTATGTTTAGATATCCTTGTGATGTTTGGGATATTCCACCACTATGAACCAAATAGTGATTTTCACCATAATAGGCTACATTCGAGTTGAATGGGCTGTAAAACGTACTTAATCGTTCGGAACCATAACTGAACACTTGGGTGATTTCTCGAGTTGTTTCATCAATAGCATACACGACACCACGACTGTAATTACCATATGTTAGGGGATCGATTAATAGATCTTTCGAATGATGTAAACCATTATCAAATAACATCACTTGGCCATCTGGTAAAAATAAAGCACTATGGATTGCATAGGACCATTCAAAGGACGCGCCAATCGGTGTTAAGAAATCGTCTGTGACAACATCCTCATCCCAGTTTGTCGGGTCGCCAATAATATACACCAATTCATCACTTGTCAAATCAATACATAGTACGATATCTTGATTTCGACCGGCGACTAACAAACGATTCGCTACTGGATCATAATCGATCGATGTTGCATGGAACCAATCCACTTCGCTATTGTTGCTACGTTGTCCCATCGTCGGTGAAACATAATCACTCATGTCCCATTGATTGACAATCATTCCGGTAGATCGATCTATTTCCACTACAATATCTTCTACGGTTTCATCAAAATCATTACTCAATGCTAAAATATTACCACTGGGCATCTCGACAAAATCATGATGATACCCACCAGGGATATAATAGTGACTAATGACCTTACCTAATAAATCAATTTCGTATAATCCATCACGGTAATAGGGTGATCCAATCATTCGACTGGATCCAACCATGAAATATCCGTTCTCCAGTTGTTTCATAGAAAATCCTAAGGGTGTAGAATAATACCACCGAACATCGCCAAAGGCATCGATTGCTACTGGTAACGTCTCTTGATCCGATGGCATTAACAGCATCCAATCTTGACCAAAATAATCCGTCGTTGTTGTTACCTCATCCGGTGCAAATACGTATTCATCAACAGGCTCAGTCCATATGGTTCGAGTGAATCGTAACGCTCCCGCTACACCATCATCATTATCATAGATATGAACAACATTTTCATAATCCGGATAGAGCCCAATCACCGGAATGTAATGAACCGATGCAACTTCACTGACGTATTGAACGGTTGCTTCTGGTGTTTTCCCTTCCACTTCAATAATAAAGGAATCCAACTCATCCGTTTTAAATATAAACAACCCACTTAGGGGTGACATTTTATAGGGATCTATGATGAAATATGGTTGATCAACGCTATATGTTTCACTCATTGCAACATCAATCAACATAGCATTGGTCTCTTGTTGTGTATCGAGAAGCACGGTCTTTGATTCAATCGATGTCCATGCAGGTTTTTGAAACCCATAAATCATAAATCCCGTGATTAAAAGGACGACTACAATCGCCGGCATAACAACCAATAAAAAGGTTTCATTAACCCATTTTGGAATCCACTCAGGTCGTTTCATCGTTCTTGTCCTCCAGATACTTCTTATATAAATCAGGGCGACGTTTCTTTGTTTTTGCAAGCGATTGTTGCAATCGCCATTCTTCGATTTTTTGATGGTGTCCATTAACCAAGACTTCAGGTACTTCTTGGCCGTCAAATTCACGTGGACGGGTGTAATGCGGATGCTCTAACAAATGATTATTAAACGAATCATGAATATGTGATTCATCGTTATTGATGACATCTGGGACCACACGTGTAATCGCATCAACCAATACCATCGCAGCGAGTTCTCCTCCAGTTAACACATAATCACCAATGGATAGTTCAACGTCAAAATACGAACGGATCCGTTCGTCATATCCTTCGTAATGACCACACAATATAATAATGTGATCATGAGATGAATATTCATAGGCTATTGGTTGTGTGAAGGGAACCCCTTGTGGCGATACAATAATTTTCAAGGCTTCACGATATCCTTTTATACTTCGTAAAGCATCGTATACCGGTTGCACTTGAAGTACCATCCCCGCACCACCACCATAGGGATAATCATCCACTTTTTTATGTTTCGACGTACTGAACTCACGAAAATCAATGATGTGAATGTCCACTAATTTTGCGTCGATGGCACGTTTCATTATACTTTCTTCTAAGAACCCAGAAAACATGTTGGGGAATAACGTTAAGATATCAATTCTCATAATAACCCCTCCCATGCAATGAGCGTAATAATGCCCTTGTCTTTATCAACATGTTTGACAAACTCTTTTTGAAACGGTATCAAATGCTGTTTTCCATTTGCTTGGACAACGAGGAGTTCTCCTCGAGGAACTTCACGAACATCTGTGACCGTTCCCGTAAAACTGTCACAGACAACATCCATTCCGATCAACTCATCGAAATAATATTCATCGTCATCCAGTTCATGTAGTTGGTCTTCGGAAATCACCAAATTGCATCCTTTGTATTGTTCACATTGATTGATGTCATTAAACTCATTAAAATCCAGATAGTCCAATCCTTTTACCGTTCGAAATGAATCCACCGTAACCGGTATTTTTTCATCACGAAAAACAATATACAACGTTGCTCCTTGTTGATATCGTATCGTTTTAAAGTCCGTGAAGGATTTGACTTTCAAAGTTCCTTTTAGTCCGTGTGTATTGACAATTACACCGACAATGACATCGTTCATAAAACACCTACTTACTAAACATGACTTTTTCGGATTGGAACAATTTATTGATAATATAGATTAAGATTCCTACATATAAAACACTAGAGACTACCATCAACAAGAAATGTAGTGGTACGACTTCAAATGTTAAGACGCTGATCAACATATTGACACTACTATATATTGGAACCAAATAGACCCATAGATTTGCCGATGCTTCCCCACTAAACATGGTACTGACACCTACAATGATACTAACAAAGTATAGGGGTAAAATCAACATCGAAGCTTCTTTGATTGATTTTGCGTACGCACTGATCATTGACACCAATCCAACAATCACGAGTACGGTTGCCAGCAATACACCAAACAACATCAAGTATTCAGATAATCCATAAATGTTTGTATCCAGTTCTTGACCCTGCATCAATCGTGGTAGACTCAACATGATTCCGACAAAGGAGGACGCCGCACTCATGAGAGCAATCAAACTTAAACTTATGACCTTACCAATCGCTAATTCACTACGTTTGATTGGTGTCACGAGCAGCGTTGCTATCGTTCCCCGTTCTTTTTCACCAGCAATACTGTCAGGACCAATACTCATTGCTCCACTGAATAAAAACATGATAATCAGCATTGGCATTAGCGATGCAAATCCTTGTCCGGTTGCCTTTTCTTCGTCCATAATTACATGGTCTTCATTGGTGAGATCGGTATAAAACACATAGACATCATCACCAAAACGGTCCAAACTAACACTGTTTCGATACGTTCTTAATATTCCACCAAACACACCATAGGCATTGGAGCTGTATTTTTCACCCGGATTATAGTACGTATAGACTTCCGGTACTTCACTGGTTTCATAGTTCTCAATACTGGTTTCAAAATCAGCAGGGAAACGAACCAATAAATCAATCTGACCTTGTAAAATTCGATCTTTAATGTCATCAAATGACATTTCATTAAAATCATGAATTTCAATATCGTATTCACTATTGTTGACTAATGTTGTAATGTCATCCGGCATATTCTCTTGATAGAGAATGATGGTATGTTCTTGAATATCTTCAACTTCATTTCCAATCGCATTCCCCATAAAGCTATACATCACATAGATGGCTAACCCTGGTAATAAAATTGCCGTAAATATTAAGCGACGATCACTCATCACGCGGTAGAATTCTTTTTTAAATATCGTCATTGCATTTTTCATTGTTCCATTCCCCCTTCAAGGGCTTCTTCAGCAACAAAATCAAAGAAGATGTCCTCTAAGCTTTTATCAGGGTAGGCCGATTTTATCGCATCGAGTGTATCAGTGATTTTCATTTTACCATTGATGATAATGCCCACTCGATCACATAACTTCTCAACAACAGATAAAATATGCGTACTTAAAATAACGGTTTTTCCCTTCTCTTTTAACTCCAACAAGTAATCCGTCACAACCCTTGCAGTTAAGACATCGAGTCCGTTTGTCGGTTCATCAAAGATGATAAAATCAGGATCATGCACCAAACTGATGGCAATACTTAATTTTTGTTTCATCCCTGTTGATAGTTCACCGACTTTAACTTCCATAAACTCATCAATTCCAAACCGTGTAAACATCTCGTTTTTACGTTTGTCACTGACCTCATCTTCAACACCATGCAGTCGTGAAAAATATGTAAACAAGTAGTTTGGTGTAAAATGATCTTCCAGTTTTAACTCACTGGTTAAGAAGCCAATTTTACCACGAACTTCCGTCGCTTCTTTGACAACACTACTGTCGCCGACAAACACATCGCCACTATCGGGTTTGATCAGTGTCGAAATCATTCGTAATGCCGTCGTTTTCCCTGCTCCATTGGGACCAAGCAATCCGTAGATTTCACCTGGATAAGCGGTAAACGACAACTGATTGCAAGCAATCTTTTGCGTCGCATTTGTCCGTTCTAGTTTTTGTTGTTTTTTTGATAATTTAAATGTCTTTGTTACTTGTTGTACCTCTAATGTATTCATAGATTGTCCTCCATATAATATGCCATCATGAGTTCATCGATATAGTCTCCATCAACATAAAACCCTTGTTTCTTCACACCTTCGATGACAAATCCTACTTTTTTATATAGTTCAATTGCATGCACGTTATCCGCACGCACTTCTAATTCAACCGTATGTTTCCCCATCCGTTTCGCTTGTTGTAAAAGGTGCTTCATCAAGGCAGTTCCCAAGCCTTGATGATGGTACGCTTTGAGAATGCTAATTCCAAGATTCACTCGATGGCGTAGTCGTTTTAAGGGACGACCGTGAAAACTGGCTACGGCGACAATGTGACCATCATCATCGGCTACGGCCATATAATCATCCACACTATCCTTAAAACGATTCAAAATAGCCGTTTCTTCTTCCACGGTTTTATTCCATTCATCGGGCTCTCGTCCGAGATTTTTCGTTTGAGAAATAATCAATGCCATCGTCTCAACAATTGCTTTTGCATCCTCGGGTTCGGCTTGACGAATGACAATTTCTGTACCGTTTTTTAGAACTGTTTTCATGGTTTCACCTCGCCTATTAAAATTATACGAGAGATGGTTCGATATTTCAATGTATAATCTCACGGATAATTGTCATATAAATAAAAAAGACCTATTATACCATAGGTCTAAAACGAATCAATATTGATCGTTATTTTTTTGCCTTCGCGTGATGCGCTCGCGTAGCAAATCGTTCTAATCGCATTTGCGATTCGTCCGTTCTTTCCAATGACACGTCCAAGGTCGTCCTGATGAACGATCACTTGAATTGTAAGCATATGTTCATCTTCCGAAAATTTCTTCACCATTAAATCCTCGGGATGAATCACTAAGGGATGAATTAAGTTATGTATCAGTTTTTCGTAATTAACTGCCAACTTCATCACCTATTATTTGCTCGATTTTTTGATGCCGTGCTTGGTAAACAAATTCTTTACAGTATCGGTGACTTGTGCTCCCTCATGTAACCATTTCTGTGCTTTTTCTTCATCAATTTTAACAGTTGCTGGGTTTGTTAATGGATTGTATGTACCAATAATTTCCAAATAGCGACCATCACGTTTGCTGTGTGAATCGGCTGCAACTATTCTATAGAAAGGACGTTTTTTTGCTCCAAATCGTTGTAATCTAATTTTAACTGCCATGATTGTTTCCTCCTTATGTATTCATAACCGTGACAAGTATATCATCAACTTTGCTGCATGTCAAGTATTTTTACTTGACATTAAAATCGATGGTATATTCGTCGGTTTCGAATAGACTTTCTTCGACTTTTTTAACCAGTTTTAATTTCTTTAGTTTTGCCATCACCATTTCCATATCGGCTTCATTTACATAACAAACCGCATAGCGTCGTTTTTTGTGATAATAACTGACACTCGCAAAACGTTCGATTTGTTTGACAACTTTCGGACTGCGGAAATGGACAATAAGGCTTTTGCGTTTTACCATTTTCTTCACCTAATGTCTGTTGAGTATTCCCAATTCATTGGGATGTTTTATTTTAGTGGATATTGCCTGTGCTATCTGAGCAGAGATGGAATCCAATCGTTGTTGGATCTCTTGTTCTAATCGTTTGTATTCCGCAACGATCGAATCTTCATACAATGCTTGTTTCACCTTACGAAACTGAGTTCTAGTATGTTGCAAATCGGGATGATACTGTCCATACTTCTTGACGTCGTTATACGCATCATTCCATTGTTGGAACGCAGCGACTTTTTCTTGAATCACACTCGATTCTTCAATTTGTTGTTTCAATACTAGGAGTCGTTTGTAACGCAACGATTGTTTTAATTCATCGATGAGTTCATATACATTTTCTATGATTTGTTGTTCCATTTAAATCACCACAGTACTAGTATAAAGGTTTCAGAAACTTGTTGCAAGTAATATATTGTTACATTCATTGACTAAGCACCCCTCCATCTATATAATAAGGTTAGAATATAAAACTAAACGAAAGAAGTGCCCATCATGAAATCACTAAAATTACTCCTTATCGCATTTATTCTGATGGTATTGCAGGTTACAACTTCTGTCCAAGCAGAGAGCCAAACAGTCATTTACTTCAAGGAAACCAGTTGTCGAAACTGTGCTGAATTACAAGGGTATATGAATGGTCTTAGCGGTGATTACACTGCAAGTGAGGATTACATTACCATAATGGAAAATGCTGGTATAACCGTCATCATTTATGATATTGAAGCCAATCCAGTCATCGACGAATATTCCTATATCGATACCGAAGGTGAACTCGTTAACGTCACTGCCATTGATGTATTTGCCGCATTTAACGATGCCTATGATCGAAGTTCAGGAACCGTTCCAGTTGTCTTTGTTGGCGATACCTATTTTGAAGATGCCGACGACATCAAAGCAGCGTATGACAGTGGTGCAATTCTCGCACTGAGCAGTGATCCGATATTGGATATTACAGTCGAAGAAGGACAAGCTTATGAAGAATTAACTGGTTTTCTCGGTTTCTTACTAGTTTTAGGGGCAGGACTTCTCGATGGATTTAATCCTTGTGCAATTGCCTTACTATTACTTTTCATTAGCTTACTTGGATTTACCGATGATAAACGCGTTTTAATATTGGTGAGTGTTGTCTACATATTTGCCTTATTCCTATCGTACTTCCTGATTGGTACGTTCTTTCTTAATGTCCTTGAACAATACGCATCAGAGATTAGCGTTATCGGTACGATTATTAATTATTTTGTCCTATTCTTGTGTTTGTTCTTATTTCTATTTAATTTATACGATTACTTCCAAGCTCGAAACGAAGAATATGGAAAAATTAAAAACCAACTTCCAAAGTGGTTACAACGATATAACAAAAAAATAGTCAAACTGTTTACCGGTGCAATGAACACGGATAACAAACAAGGATTGGTAACCGTTTTAGTGATTACGTTCCTTCTCGGTATTACCCTCAGTGTAACCGAGCTCGTTTGTACTGGACAAATTTACTTCGGAATTCTCTATGGTATTCATTCGATGGATACCGGTGGATATGCGTATATTTTATTACTCTTTTATAACGTGATGTTTGTGATGCCACTTATCGTCATTGCTATTACGGCAGTAAAACTTAAAAGTGTTGTATCGATTAGTAACTGGGTACGGGAACACATGGCAACCATCAAGTTGTTGAACGCATTATTATTCTTTGTAATCTTCTTATTCTTCCTCTATCGTGTTATCATATAAGTAGGTGATACGTATGAAACAAAAAATTCTAATCAAAGAACAAAATTCAATTATTTACGAAGGTCGCATCTCCGATATTCCGATCAAAGAATCGGCGATTATCGCCAAAAGTATTGAATTATTTAATGACGATGATCCCTGTATCATTCACCAATCCTATGTCATTAAAGAATACGTCGATATCGTATTGCGTTTATTACACGATCACAATCCCCTAGATGTCAATAATCATCTGGATGACCTATCATTTCTATCATTACAACAACCGCAATTCTGCACCATCTACTTGGAGGGATAACTATGGATGTCTATTTAGACAATGCGTCCACAACACAAGTTAGTCCAGAGGTATTTGAAGCGATGAAACCGTTCTTTATTAAAGACTTCGGTAATCCATCCAGTTTACACGACAAAGGAATCCGAGTTCGAAAAATTCTTAATACATCGCGGAAAACCGTTGCCTCATTATTGGGTTGCAGCCACACGGAAGTGTTCTTTACGAGTTGTGGTACCGAGGCAACCAATTGGGCCTTAAAAGGTCTCGCATTTGCCAATCATACCAAAGGTGAAATCATTACAACTAAAATTGAACATCACGCCACCTTACATGCCTGTGAATTTTTAGAAACACTTGGATTCATTGTTCATTATCTTGATGTCGATGATCAGGGATTCGTTGATTTGCTTCAGTTACAACAAATAATTAGTGATAACACACTTGTGGTATCCATCGTCTTAGCTAATAATGAAATTGGAACCATCCAAAACATCCAAGCAATCTCAACTATTTGCCAACAACACTCGACGTATCTTCACGTCGATGCCGTTCAAGCCGTCACCCACATGCCACTCAATTTGAGTGAACTACAAGTTGATTTGATGAGTGTCAGTGGTCATAAATTCCATGCCCCCAAGGGAATTGGATTGTTATACATCAAAGAAGGTACAAAAATCGTTAATCTTATCCATGGTGGACAGCAAGAAAACAATCTTCGCAGCGGTACCGAAAACGTACCTTATATTATTGGATTCACTACGGCACTACAACATGGAATTGATAAATACAAAGACTATCAAGAACGCTTAAATCATTATGCAACATACTTTTTACAGCGTCTCGATGATGCGAACATAAATTATCGTTTAAACGGTCCCCCTATTGGGCCATCTCGTCTTTCCGGCAATCTCAACATATCCTTTCATGGATATGAGGCAAGTGATATCACGTTTTATCTGAACAAAGCGGGGATTTATGTTTCCACAGGAAGTGCATGTGATTCGACATCAATCGAACCTTCCCATGTCCTCCAAGCCATTCGCGTCCCTTTAAAGTACATCAATGGTAGTATTCGTTTCTCCATCGGAGAGTACACCACAAAAGAAGAACTTGAGTATACAATATCTACCCTGCTACAAATTCTATCAGAATTACAATAAAAGAAGACCGAAGTCTTCTTTTTTTTATAACTCTTTATACATGCCTGGATCCAGCGCATCATCCAATGTAATATCGCCGATGGATATCCGTTTTAAATAGGTTACTTGATACCCAAAATGTTCCACCATACGCTTGATTTGATGAAATTTTCCTTCGATAATCGACAAATAAAAATGCGTATCATCAACCACCTCTACCACAGCTTTTTGCGGTTGATACAGTTCTCCTTTCCCATCCTTTATTTGATAGGTGGAGTGTAATATGTCGGGATTTATAAACGGCTGGTTCACTTCCACATAATACCGTTTAAACACGCTTTTATTCGGCGTAATTAATTGATGAATCAATTGGCCATCATTGGTAAGAAGTACCAATCCTTCCGTATCGATATCAAGACGACCAGCAATGTTCAAATCATAACGCGAATACGGTTCTTCCAATAAATCCAGTACGGTTTTGTGACGTTCATCTGTATTAGCACACACGACTCCTTGGGGTTTATTCATCATCAGGACAATCGTTTTCTCTTGTGGTGCAACTACACCATCAACAACGACAACATCCTTCGTTTCATCAATATGTTTGGATGGTGTAGTAATGATTTGATCATTCACGCTCACTAATCCTTTTTTTATAAGCTCAGATACATCTTTGCGAGATCCAAACTTACGCATCGCCACAAATCGATCCAGTCTCATTCAATCACCTCGACTTTATTGTACCACAAAAAAAGAGTCCAAAGACTCTCTTTTATTCCACACTGAATTCGTAGGTATCAATCAGTTCTTCATCAATGACAAATTCGAGCGTATAATCTCCTACCGCCCAGGTCGTGGTGGGTACGAAGGAGACATACCCCCATCCAACACTATCTTCAACATTCATCGTGTACGATGCATCGGTTTCGGTTTCGTCTTCATAAAACAGATTTAAATACAATGTCTTACCAACTTCTAAATCCTCATAATCAAATAGTATATAAATTTCTGGTGTAGTTGTGGTGAACGTTTCCGTTTTGCCTGTCAACTCACTATTAGCAGCATCAAATCCGGTTCCAGACTCTACATATGTAATCGGACTTCCACCGAAGAAGAAACTAGCAATCACAACGATTACGGCAGCAACAACGGCCAATTTAATGATTCGCCCGAGTAACCCTTTCTTTTTCGTCTTATTTCCAAAACTAATACTACCGCTTGTACCTGTTGATACTTGTTTTCCTTTAAATGCTGATTTTTGATATTGATAGTTTTGACTCTCATCGATACTATGTTGTTCAAATGGTCGTGGTGCCGAATAATTTTGTTGCACCTTTTCCCCACAAGAAGGACAAAACTTCGCATCGTTTTCTAATTGATTCCCACATTTTTTACAAAACACCCAATCACCTCGTAAGTTTTTTTTATTTTAGTTTATTATATCATTTTTTGATTTATAAATGAACGTTTGTTTGTAAATCGTTACAATGTAACAAAAAAAATGACAAACATTGTTTGTCATTTATACTTTTTAATCGTTTTAAATATCGAAAAGCCGGATACTTTTTCAAAGGCACGATCAATTTGTTTTTCCAACGAAATCGAATTGACGATGCGACGAAATTGTTCATGCTTTGCACTGAGTACATGTGGATCAATCTTCGTCGTATTCGCTTCTTCTACCAAAGCTAAAAACTCCACGATGGCGATGATTTCGTCGGTGGTAAACTGATCGTAATCAATGGGATATGTATACATTACTCGTCGGCTTCTTCAAAACGGTAACGATCACCAAAACAGATACCAATCGATTTTGCAGCTTGCACATATTGTCCATCTGGATCAACGGTTTTACCGCCACCTCGAGAGGTTTCACCAACTGGACCATCACCAACGACTTCTGTTAATGGAATTGACGTGATTTTTCGTGATTTTAATTGAACCATGCGTCCACTACCGCCATTCATTAGCAAATCAACGGCATTGACACCAAATAATAATCCTAGTGCACGGTCAAATTGTGATGTGATTCCACCACGTTGAATATAGGCTAAGTTGGTATAGCGTACTTCGTGTTCTGGTACTAGTTTCGCTAATTGATCGGTAATCACTTGTCCAATTCCACCAAGACGAACACTATCGGCACTATCTTCAACGATTTCACGAACATGCACTTCACCATCTTTTGGTTTTGCACCTTCACTGACAACGATAATACTGAAATTTCGTCCAAAAGCATCACGTTGACGTATCTTTTCAACGACACTGCTTAAATCATAGGGAATTTCCGGTATTAATATTACATCTGCACTACCTGCAAGCCCACCTTCTAGGGCAAGCCATCCACTATGACGTCCCATGACTTCAACAACCATTACCCGGTCGTGAGAATAGGCCGTTGTGTGAATCTTATCAAGGGCATCGGTAATCGTTTCTAATGACGTATTGTACCCGAAAGTAACGTCCGTTGCCGGGAGATCATTATCGATTGTTTTAGGTACACCAACAACAGGGATTCCTTTTCGTGCAAAGTCACGAGCACTGGTTAATGTCCCATCACCACCGATAACAATTAACGCGTCAATTCCAAGATATTTCAAATTTTGAACCGCTTCATCGGAAACATCTTTATACACAATCGTACCATCGGCATTCCGATAAGGGTAATTAAACAAATTGTCCTTATTGGACGATTTTAATATTGTTCCACCCTCATGCATAATACCCGATACACTACGTAATCCAAGCGGGCGATAATCATTTTTGTATAATCCCGCGAAACCACGGGTAAATCCTACAACTTCAAGACCGTATTTGTTCACTGCAGTTTTGGTAATACCGTTGATGACAGCATTTAACCCACTACAGTCTCCACCACCGGTGATAATCCTGATTTTTCTAATTTTTTTACTCATAAATACCTCCTAAATTTCAATTTTATTATACAGTTTTTACTACTCATAGTAAACCGAATTGATAAAAAGAAAACGTTTTAATACAATTATTGTCCACATTTCCAAATTATTATAGTGGTTATGTTTGTTTTGAATTGATATTTTGTTATAATATGTTCGAGGTGATTTGATGTTATTAATGAAAGATATAATTCGTGAAGGTCACCCAACATTAGCACAGCGTAGCGAGGATGTTTCGATTCCGCTGGACGATACAACCAAAACAACCTTAAAAGAGATGATGGAATTCTTAGAAAACTCTCAAGATCCAGAAATTGGTGAAGAACTTGGTTTACGTGCTGGTGTTGGATTAGCAGCCCCTCAAATCAATATAAAGAAACGAATGATTGCCATTCTTACAACCGATGAAATGAATGAAAAACTGTATAAATTATTGTTGGTGAATCCTACGATAATCTCCCACTCTGAAGCCTTAACATATCTCCCTGGTGGTGAAGGTTGCTTAAGTGTTGATCGCGAAGTGACTGGATTGGTTCCACGCTACAAAAAAATCCGCGTTCGCGCATACCAATACCTACCAGATACTGATGAACTACGGAAAGTCGTTATTAAAGTTCAAGGGTATGTAGGCATCGTTATCCAACATGAAATTGATCATTTAAACGGCGTATTATTCGTCGATAAATTAGAAGAAATGCTTCCCGGAGTAGAACCTGTCGTCTTCCCGGAAGTTGAAGAAGAGGAGATGGAGTAAATGAAAATTTTTATTGATACTGCAAATGTCGACCACATTCGTGAAATGGCTGATATCGGAATCTTATCCGGTGTCACAACCAACCCAACACTCATTGCCAAAGAAGGTCGTGATTTTCTTGAAGTCATCAAGGAAATAACGGAAATTGTCGATGGACCAATCAGTGGTGAAGTCATCAGTTTAGAAGCCGAAGGCATGGTCAAAGAGGGTATTGAAATTAGTAAGATACACCCGAATATGGTTGTCAAGATCCCTTTAACCTCTGAAGGACTCAAGGCAACAAAAGAATTATCAAAACTTGGTATTAAAACCAATGTTACCTTAGTGTTCTCTGCCAACCAAGCATTGCTTGCCGCTACTGCTGGTGCAACCTATGTCAGTCCATTTGTTGGACGATTGGAAGATACCTTGCATGATGGAATTGAAGTGGTTGCAGATATCAGACGCATCTTTGATCAATATAATTTTAAAACGGAAATCATCAGTGCATCGATTCGCACACCGAAACAAATGGCCGACAGTGCCCTAGTTGGTGCTCATATTGCAACCGTACCTTATGAGGTACTAAGAAAAGCCATTACTCATCCACTAACAGACAAAGGAATTAAAGCATTCATGGATGACTGGAATGCCGTATTCAATAAAAAATAGACTTCAATTGAAGTCTATTTTTTTGTTTTACTTTTGTTGACAAACCGGACACACACCACTAAGATTCACTTCTTCTTCATTGATGAGGAATCCTTGCAAGTGTTCGTTGGTATAGGTTGGTTTAATAAATGGTATATCATAAATGGTTCCACACACTGTACAACGGAAATGTGAATGTGGTGTATGATTTAACTCATATCGCATTTCGGACGAGCTCATATTGACAGGTTTCACAAGATCATGTGCACAAAACAACTTCAACACATTGTACACTGTTGTTTTCGATAATGTTGGCAACTCCTCGACTAGTGATGTGTAGATTTCATCCACAGTCGGATGATTGTTTGCCATGTCTAAATACGAATAAATCGTCGTTCTTGTAACCGAGGGACTTATTCCTTTATCACGTAATATCTCTCTCACATTACCTGTCATATTCATCATTCCTAACGTATTATTTTAATGTTTGTTTGATAAACCAGATTTCCTTATCGTATGCACCAATATGATCTTCCATCAATGCAACGGTTACGAAATCATCATTATCATCAGCTAATAAGCGTATATCATGAGCCATTTGTTTCAATGTTTTTAGTTCCACTTGTAGAATTTTAAAAGTTTCTTCAATCGCATAATCTTTATTGTCCAACTCTTCGATAGTCGTCAATTCCAAATAAGATGCTAGCGATGCTTTCGGAAACTCTCCTAACATCTTAATTCTCTCAGCTACTTCATCAAATTTCAAGAATAAATCATCATATAATTTTTCAATATACACGTGTACTGTTTCGAAATTTTCTCCGACAACATTCCAATGTAAGTTGTGAAATTTCACATTCAATACAGCTAAATCTGCTACATATTTGTTCATTAACTCTGTTTGTTTCATTCGATACTCTCCTTTGTTATTCTTTTATTATTGTAATGATTACAATTATATTATAATATCATTTTCAGTCTTTTTCAAGGAATATGCCTATAAAAAAGAAAGTTCTCTTCAAGCTTTCATTTTTATTTATTTCACTTATTACCGAAAAATCAACTGACTTAATTTCACTGTCCAGGCAGCAATTTGAACTTGCAACGCAAAGGCAATTGCTATGAGCAAAGCCGCAATTCCCGCACCTTCAAAGGCTGATAAAGTAATTGCTAAAGAGAGACTTAAATTCCGTATCACAGTTCCATTCACAAGCGCAATCGCATCCTCGCGTTTGAACAAAAAGCGGCCAACAAGAACACTGATCAACAGGAATAACGCATATAATATTATCAGTACTGGTAATATCTGTAGTAGGATTCCTGGATTTTGAACAATCACATTTGCCTTTACTGCAATAGCAACAAAGATCATCAAGACTACACCGAGCGTGGAGAACAACGGAAAGATCGGTTTAATCTTTGTATGAAACGTATCGCTACCTGCCTTATAAATGATTATTCTCTGTGTTATATATGCTGTAAATAGAGGGATAAACACAACCAGCATTATATGAGTAAAAATCGTCCAGAATGAAACTTGTATTGCAGTCCCCAATAATAAAGATATGTATAGGGGAGATAAAACCGCACCCAGAAGTAGTCCGATGACAATCATCCGTATTGCTTCATGGACATTGCCCTTTGCCATCACCGTCCAACTGATTGTCATACCAGAAGTTGGCAGTAAGGTAATCAACAACAATCCCAATCGAAAATAGGCTTGATCCTCAAAAAAGAGGATGCCAAGAACATAGGCAATTGTAGGGTAAACAATAAAATTTATCAGTTGTGTCGTCACTTGTAATTTCCAGTTCCCCTTTTCAATCAATGTATGGAACTGCAATGTAACCATCATCGGGTATACCAACAAGAACGTTAGTGGTAACACCAACGATTTCATCCATGATAAATCAAAGTAAGTACCTAGCACTACTGCTAAGAAGATTGATATTGCAATACTGATGATTAAATTCTTTTTGATCCATCGTAATATCTCCATAACGTCCTCCATATCACATAAACACTGAAAATATAGTATCAAAAAAATTAATGAAACACAATTTGTTTGCACACTAACTTTTTATGAATTTATGACATTCCTTCATAAACCAGATATTTTGATGTATAATAAAATTAAGAATAGATCCCGTTGTACAAAGGAGTGATATACATGACATTATCAGCTCGCTCACAACGAAAAATCAACAGCATCATTGAACAAGCATCGCGTTTGTTTGTCCGTAATGGGTATCACAAAGTTACCATGGAAAGCATTGCCCAATATGCCAATGTATCGAAAGTTACCCTCTATAAGTATTTCAATGACAAACAAATGCTATACGAACACATCATCCAGTTAAATCAGGATAAGGCCTACAACCACTTGAAAGACCTGGTTACCGATTTGATTCCTTACCTGGATAAAGTGGATCAATTGTTTGAATATGAGGTCGAAAGTTACTATGATACGAACCGTCCCAATTTGGATGAATCGATCATACTCTCTTTAGACTGCACCAAAGCGATTCGCAAACACAAAACACGTATGCGTAAATTACGGCAAAAGTTGTTCCACCAAGGTCGGATGGAAGAATTCATTTGTGATGAATTGTCCGATAAAGTACTAGAGTCTTATTATCAAGCCATTGTTCACGGATGGATTTCCCAGCAAAAACAAATGTTATCATTATCTGAAGAAGAACAGTTACAATGGAAAAACATCTTACTGCAAGCAATGAAAAAGTGCCAATAAGGCACTTTTTTTATTTGAATAGTTTTGCTAACTCGCCACCAAATAGCGGAATAAATCCAAGAGCAAATGCAGTGAAGAATTGTCCAACTGTTAGATGTACATTGGTTCTGAATAAGGTATTGATTCCTGGTACAAACAGCACAATCAATAACAATACCATTCCAAATAATGCGGCGTAGTTGATCAGTTTGTTATCAAACGGATTCATCTTGAAGATAGTTGTCGTTTCACTACGAGCTGAATACGTTCGTAATAATTCACCCGTGATGATGGTAATAAATGCAAGCGTACTACCTAAGTTCACGTCCGTCGCGATGACATGAGCCCCAATATAATAGGAAATTAATACCGCAGTCGTTAAGAATACGGCTTGGAATAATACGGCAATACCCATTCTTCTATCCACAATGCTAGCTTGTGGGTCAATCGGATCATGATCCATAACTCCATACTCTTTTTTCTCTAAACCAAGCGCGAATGCTGGGAATGAATCGGTTACCAGATTAATCCATAAAATTTGGATCGGCAACAGCGGACTTCCCCATCCCAGTAACATCGCAACAAAGATCAACAGAACTTCACCCACATTACAACTGACAAGATAGGCAACGAACTTTCGTATGTTCGCATAAATAACGCGACCTTCTTCGACCGCATCAACAATCGTTGTAAAATTGTCATCCATCAACACCATATCGGCCGCTTCTTTGGATACGTCGGTTCCGGTAATCCCCATAGCCACACCGATATTGGCTTGTTTTAGAGCTGGTGCGTCGTTGACACCATCTCCTGTCATACTTGAGATTTCACCGGTTTCCTGCAATGCCTTGACAATCATTACTTTATGATTTGGTGATACCCGCGCAAACACATTGGTCGTTCGCACCAAATCGAGAAACTCCGGATAGCTCAATGCATCAATTTCTTCACCGCTCATCGCTTGTTTATCGCTGGTGATAATGCCCAGTTCTTTACCAATAGCACTGGCTGTCAATTTATGGTCCCCTGTAATCATGACCACGCGAATTCCAGCTTTATGACATATTTTTATCGCATCCTTCACTTCTTCACGAGGAGGATCGATGATTCCGACCAATCCGACAAAAATTAGATCCTTTTCTTCGTCTTTAACAGACTTTTTGTCCGATAATTCTTTATAGGCAAACCCTAGTACCCGAAGGGCATTGTGTGCCATGCCTTGATTGGCTAGATTAACGACTTGAACAAACGTTTCATCGATATCATGAATCTCACCATTTAATAGATATCGATTACAGACTTTAAGCAATTGATCCGGCGCACCTTTGGTATAGACATGATAGGATGAATCCACTTGATGCAATGTACTCATTCGTTTGCGATCACTGTCAAACGGAAACTCATCTACACGGGGATATCGTTTGTTGGTCTCTTCTTGGTTTAACTTATTTTTCGCAGCCAATGGAATCAATGCCAATTCCGTAGGATCACCAATTAATGTGTCACCTTCAATTTTTGCATCGTTACATAGTAATCCAATCCGACTAATCAAATCCACATTCTCGTTTGATCCTTTGATTTCACCAGCAAAGTCATACCCTTGTCCCGTGACTTCAAGAACTTTATTATTATCAAATAAGCGCTGAACAACCATTTTATTTTGCGTTAATGTACCGGTTTTATCCGATGAAATAACGGTCGTGCTTCCCAGTGTTTCAACTGCATTCAACTCTTTAACAATCGCTTTTTTCGTTGCCATTTTGCGCATTCCTAGGCTAAGAACTACGGTAATGACCGTAGGCAATCCCTCTGGTATTGCAGCAACAGCTAAACTGACACTTACCATAAACAAATCAAGAATAGCAAAATCCGTAAATCCAATAGCATTGTATAGCAAACCAACGGCAAAAATTAAGATAACAACGACAATACTAACCGTACCTAGCAATTTCCCTAGGTGATCAATTTTACGCTGTAATGGTGTCATTTCATCTTCGACTTCATTTAGTAAATCGGCAATGTTTCCAATCTCGGTTTTCATTCCCACTTCCGTGACAAGACCAAGACCACGACCATAGGTAACGATGGTTGACATGTAGGCCATATTAATCCGATCCCCGATTGGTGTCGGATCAGAAAGTTTTACTTCCGCATCTTTATCAACCGGAACACTCTCTCCTGTTAGTGCACTTTCATCAATCTTTAAATTAGTCGTCTCCAATAATCGCATATCAGCCGGGACATAGTCCCCTGCTTCAAGTAAGACGATATCCCCAACAACAAGAAGCGTTGAATCGAGTTGTTGCCACGACCCATCTCGGAGTACTTTTGCATGGGGTGCACTGATGCTTTTGAGTGCACTCACGGCATTGCTTGCCTTTCGTTCTTGGAATACACTGAGTCCTGTGTTGAGAATAACTATCGCAAAAATAAAGGCTCCATCGGCGATATGATGACTCGCAATAATACTGACAATCGCCGCCAACATTAGTAAGATATTTAAAAATCCCGTTAACTCACCAATGATCATATGGACAATACCTTCTTGTTGTTTTTCTTCCAACTTATTCGATCCATGCGTATCCCGTGATGTTATAACGGCACTCGCAGTTAATCCTTGTTCTGGATCGACTTGTAGTTCATCTCGTAATTGATCTCTTGTTTTTACATACTGTTTCATATTCATCACCTTTTATTATTATAACAAAGAACCATGATTTCCCCAATAAAAAAGAAAAACGACTTGCGTCGTTTATACGTGTGGTAATTGTTTTACAAAGGCCAAAAAGTCTTTATAAGAGCCCGTGTAGTCTGCTGTATTATCCAAGTCATGCGTGTTAATCAAACAATCGGTCAAGAGATAGGTAGAGATTCCTAGCTTCGCAGCTGGTAAATCATCAAAGACATCATTACCAACCATCATACATTCTTCTGGTTGTTTCCCAATTTTATCCAGTACTTCTTGGAAAAACTCGGGGTATGGTTTACTGTATCGATTTTCCTCAAATGATGTAATGTGGGTAAACCACTCGGGGTTTAATCCAGCCCAGTTAATCCGATGAATATTCGCGCGATATGGAAACAATGGATTGGTCGCTATAACTAGTGTATAGCCCTTTTCTTTCAATATTTGGACGGCTTCAATCATTTCTTTTGATTGATTCGTGGATGCTTGTACATTAGCAAACAAGGTTTCATAGTACGTTGTAAAATGCTCTTTATACGCGTCAATGTCGCCTTCAATTAGAGTATCAAAATGTTCCATAAAAATATCTTCGTTCGTCCGGCCATCATTGGTTTGAATCATGACTTCGGTCGCTTGTAAGACTTTCTTAGCTAATAGTTTGGGATCGGTCCAATTGTAAAAATGTTTTCCCATATTATGGAAATACAAATCTAAAAAATGATTGATATCCATGGGGAGCAATGTCCCATCAAGGTCAAACAAAATCGTATTCATCGAATCACTTCTTTCGTGATACAATCGCCATTGTTACACCGAACGTGATTGCAATCATAATATAGCCAAGTGCAATCATCGACATCGTGTAAACAACCTGATGAATATCACGCAAGAACACCAATGGACTTCCATTACCTGTGTTTAAGAGCATATAATCTTTATCCCAAATAAGATTCACAATTAATGCAATCACCATAATGATGGTTGTAAAATACATCGCCTGAAGCATCGATTTTCTCGAGATCGACACATATCCCGCTTTCACCATATACCAGGGGATAAAAATCATTAACCCATGGTAAATAAAACTGATAAATGGCAGATAGTTATCCTCTAAGCTAAACCATGTTTCATTACTTCCAATGATATTTACCGGCATCACAAGCGCAGTAATTCCAGCAATCAGTACGACACCAAACCCAGCTGCTTTTGCCCAGTGATGTAACCAATAGTCTTTTTTAACAAAAACAATTATCGGAAATGCATATAGTGGTAAACTACATAAATGAAGCGGAATATGATTCATTGGAAACGATCCGTCTCGAATAATCAAATACCCTAATTTCAACACTTCAAATACGTAAAACAAAATCAATGCAATAATCATGAATCGTCGCTCATCTTTGACATATTTCTTAAATACAAAGTATAAGACAACATTCAGTATGGCAACAAAAATCAATCCCTCAATGTGCTTAGCACCAAATATTGGTGCGGTCAATATCATCATCTAAATCACTCCTTCACATACCACATCATTATACAAAAAATCCGGGTAATATGCAATATAAATTCAAGCAATAAAAAAGAGGATATTCTCCTCTAATTTACCAATACATCCATCAAATCAATTAATTTCTTTTCGGGGACGTCTTTTCCAACATCAAAGCGCAGCATCTCTGGTTGAGCACTACCGCTTTGAACGACGAATCGCAATTCCTTTTTCTTACCAACAGATATGATCAATCCGATGATAAGAATCACAAAAAAGATTGCAAAAATAATCGGTGGATTTGGATTATATCCTAGAAACATTGTGTCGTATGCATAATGGGCAAATCCTCCAAAAATGGCAGCGACAACCATCCACAATAACAAGCGATAGTTCGTAAAGCGATGCGTTGCCACTTCGGCTGCAAATATTTTATCATTACGCACTGTTACTTGCCGGGCAATCGCTCCGGTTTTATCAATCGTTTTAAATACCGATATTTTCGCACTTACTTCGACAAGTGTTTTTTCATTTAATTGTAATTCCATGATTTCCTCCTAAAGTTATCCATCTATTCAACTATTATTATGATGGGTTTTGTCTTGAATGTCAATTATCCTTTTAAATCAATATAATATCGTTTTAATAAATGATTCTCAATCGCATTTTCCAAATCAAAACGCGCTTGTAATTTCGTTTGTTTTATCGCATCAAACAACCGTTGATTCCGTTCTTCCAGACGAGTAATATCCGCTTCTGTAGGGGTAATCCCTCTTCGCTCTTTCGCTGTTTCTTTGGAGACGATGATTAAATTCCAAATGTCACAACCATAGATAAAATGAAACGGAATTAAGTGTTCCAAAGAGATGTCATCAAGATCAAGATGTTCATTGGTAAAGAAATCAGTTGCACCATGCAAATGATCATATTGTAACAATAAATTCCGATATTTAATCAGATTTTGTCGGCGGATTTTATCCTCTTTTGATCCAATCACTTTGCGAATAACATTGGGCGCTTTATTATACTCTTCAATTAACAATGCCCAACGATAGTCAATCAATTGATGGACGAGACCATCGTGTTGTTGCAAGGACGCGATTGCTTCTGGGGCAAACACCAATCGTTTCAATTGCAAGTCCAATTCAAATAGCTCCAGTTTTTCTTTACGATGAACTCTAAATTTTGCCGCAACACCTTTGGTAAATATCGTAATAAATTTTTTCACTTGTCGCTCAAATCGAACGGGATTCCGTTTTAAGAACGATTCGACTTTATCATACCATACTTTATAGGTTACGTTTGTGTGTCCATAAAACTCATCATGAATTTCTTGAATACGCGCTTCAAGTACGCTACTAGGACCTTGTGACAATCCGAAAAAATCAAGTAAATTCCAATAATACTTCATGACTTTTTGAACGATATTGTATTGATATATAGCAATACCATCTTCGACTTCTTCTATTTCTTTTGCTTCAATACACTCTAGTATCGCCCGAGCAAAAGCCAACTTGTAGGTATTATCATGTTCAATCGATTCTATCACCTTGATAAACTTTTGTACGTATTCCATATTGTCACCCCAAATATCATTGTACTATCTATCTTTATTATATAACAAATCAACCCGATAACACGAATATAAATTAGATAAATTCTGCATAAGTACATAAATTTCAATTCTTTTCCAATAAAAATCCATGGTATACTGTTATATAGGTGAAATCAAATAAAGGAGGACACCATCCATGAGATTACTCGTATTAGGTTCATTATTATTATCCAGCGGTACTGCAGTTGCAATGCAGAATGAAACCGTTCAAGAAGAAGCAGGTAAATTATATCAACGTGCTCGTTATCACGTCGTTCGTCGTTTCCAAGGGCGACTGGTTGATACCGTTCAGGAATCCGGATTTCCATATCCCCCAGAATCCTATTTGGAAAACCTTACGGAAGAACAGCAAACAGCAGTTTTAACAACGATTGATAAAATCAATGCGGAGTACGATTGGGCGAACATGAGTGAAGAAGAAATCATTGATGCCTTACACGCCATTCGTGACGAGATGCAAGCACTCTACGAAGAACTAGGCATTGAAGGTCCTACACTCCGTGAACGCATTCGTGAAGCAATCCAACATCGCCGAACAGAAAATGTTCGAGAAAATGGAATTCAGTACCCTCGTGAAGCCTTTTTGGACACCCTTACCGAGGAACAACAAACTGCTCTCACAACCGTTATTGATACAGCAAATGCCACCTATGATTGGGCAACCATGACGGATGAAGAAATTGAAACTGCATTACAAACAGTTCATGAAGAGCTGCAAGCTGTCGCTGATGAATACGGATTCGAGCTTCCAACATTTCAAGATCGATTCCAACACATGCAACGTCCGTGGCATCGTCATCGAATGTTTGACGAAGAATAATATCAACAATTCAACAAAAAAGAGAACAAAATTGTTCTCTTTTTTTAAATGATGTTCAGTTCTTTTCCAACTCGTTCAAACTGCGCAATCGCAAAGTCTAAATTGTCTTTTGTATGGGAGGCACTGATCATAACACGTAATCGACCCGTACCTTTCGGAACTGTTGGGAACACAATTCCTGATACATAAACACCTGCTTCAAGCAAGGCTTTTGAGAACGCCATTGTTTTTGCTTCATTGCCTATGATTACAGGTGTAATCGGTGTTTCACTATGACCTGTATCAAACCCTAGAGTACCAAGCTTTTCTTTGAAGTATGTTGCATTATCCCACAGTTTAGTTGTGTATTCATCACTTTCCATTAGCATCTTGACACTCTCGATAGCAGCAGCAGTTGCAGCCGGTGGAAGAGCAGTACTGAATAGTAATGGTCGCGCACGATGACTGAGCCATGTTTTGGTTTCTTTTTTGGACGCTACATAACCACCAACAACACCAATCGCCTTACTCAATGTTCCGATAATGAAATCAACGCGACCATGCAAACCAAAGTGATCAACACTACCTCGCCCACTTTCACCTAAAACACCACTACCATGAGCATCGTCGACATATGTCATTGCATCGAACTCTTCGGCAAGTGCAACAATGTCTGGTAGTTTTGCCAAATCACCGTCCATACTGAAGACACCATCGGTAATAATTAACACGTTCTTATAATTATGTCGTTTTTCCTCCAAAACGCGACGTAAATCGTTCATATCACTATGTTTAAATATCGCTTTATCTGCTTTACTTAACCGTACACCATCAATAATCGATGCATGATTCAACTCATCACTAATAATCAAGTCACCACGATCTACAATCGCTTGAATCACACCAATATTACAATTTAAGCCGGATTGAAAACACATTACAGCATCTTCGTGTTTGAACTCTGCCAACAAATCTTCTAGTTGTTCAATTAAATCATAATTACCGACAATGGTTCGAACAGCCCCTGCTCCCGCACCGTATTTTTGTACCGCATCAATCGCTGCTTGTTTTACACGTGGATGATTTGCGAGTCCCAAATAGTTGTTACTTGAGAGGTTTACAACCTCATGTCCATTTAGGTTAATCACATTATCACACGGTCCGTAATTAACTGGTAATTCGCGATATACTCCATCATTTTTCAGTTGTTCAATTTTCTCTTTTAAATATGTTAACTCATGTTTGTTCATCGTATCACTTCCTTGGATCGACAATTATTTTGCCGCAGTTTCCACTACCCATAATCTCCATCGCTTCTTCGATTTTACTCATCGGATACGTATGTGTAATCAAGGTATCGAGATCGAGCATGTCGTTGTCGATTAACTCTTTCACTTGATGCCAAGTCTCATAAATTCGCCGACCGACAACACCATATATTTGAATTCCTTTAAAGACGATATCATTCGCCACATCAACATCAATATCTTTTGATGGAATCCCGAGCATACTTAATCCGCCACCACGTTTTAAGTACTTAAAGGACTGTTCAATCGCCGTCTTGTTTCCACTGAACTCACCAATGACATCAACTCCACGCCCTTCGGTTTCTTCTAAAACGCGTTGAATCACATCTTCTTTCAGCGGATTAATTACAACATCCGCTCCAAGTTTTTTCGCAAGACCTAGTCGATATTCATTCACTTCGACAGCGATGATTTTTGTTGCTTTATACGCCTTTGCAACATTCACACCCATTAGCCCAATTGGTCCACACCCAACAATAACAACATCCTTTCCTTCAACCGGAAAATGGGCCATAGTATGCACGGCATTTCCAAGTGGTTCTTGAACACTTAAATGCAGTGGATTTTTATCTGGAGAGTTGACAAAGCAATTCATCGCTGGAATTCGTACATATTCCGCAAAGGCTCCATCGGTATCGACACCAATGATTTTTGTGTTTTCACATATGTGTCCATTATCACTTTTACAAAATTGACACTCACCACATATGATATGCGTTTCCGCACTAACAATGTCGCCGAGTTTTACACGCGTCACCTCTGTACCAATTTTGACAACTTCACCACAAAATTCATGGCCAGCTGTAAAGGGGAGTTTTAATCGTTTTTTGGCCCAATCATCGTACTCATAAATATGATGGTCCGTACCACATATACTTGTATATGTAACACGAATCAAGACCTCATCCGGTTGCAACTCTGAGGGTATTGGCTTTGTTGTTAATGTTAGTCCTTGTTGTGGTTGATCTTTGACAACCACGCGCATCATGCCATTCAATTCATCTGTCATAATGGTCTCCTTCATCAAGTTTAATAAAAACGCTTACATACAAGCCTATTATAACACAATAAACAATAATGTTAAGGGTTATTCTCATTCTCTCAAAAAAAACATATTTTTCACTTTTTCGATGAAAATATTTTCAAAGAAAAAAAGGAAAATTGTGGGGATTTTCCTCCTTTTCTTGTTACTTGCGGAGCACATATGTCGAAAAAATATGACACTGTTGCAACCTTATTATAACAAGAGAAAACTAACAATATAATTTTCGAAATTAAAGAAAATAAAAAAAAGCCTCAATCGAGGCTATTTTATGTAGTATTTATACTTCGGACGACCAACTGTACCATAATCCATTTGTTTATCGATTGAACCGTTTTCCGAAAGGTAATCCAAATACTTGCGTAACGATACCTTACTCAAATTCGTAATCTCTGATATCTCCTCGACATCCAATAAACGATGTTTGTGTTTATGCAATGCTTCGGTAACATAGAGTAACGTACTCTCTTGCAACCCTTTTGGTAGTGCTGTATCACTACCATTGCTAAACATCTGATCGATTTCTTTTTGGGATAACTTACCATTTTCGGTAAACATTTTATATTTCAACTCGCAGCGTAAAACCGCTTGGTTAAAACGCTCTTGTGAAAATGGTTTTACCAAGTAATCGACAACACCCAGATTCAAAAACTCACTGATTGTTTTATTATCATTTACTGCGGTAATTGGTATCACGCTGATGGTGCTACCTTCTTCACGCAACAATTTCAACACTTCAAGTCCTGTTAGTTTCGGCATCTGCACATCTAAAATCACCAAATCAATAGACGCTTCATTGAGTTTTATATACTCAAACGCCTCCAACCCATTATCAATCGTTTCAAGAATATTAAAACTACCCAATTCATTTAAGTAATGCTTATGAATATGAGCCACCATCGGATCGTCTTCTACGATAAGAATATTTAGTTTCATTCTGTCACCTTCATTAATATAATCTCAATTTTGGTTTCTTTCGCACTACTCTTGATGTTCTTAGAACCTTGATATAGAAGTACAATTTCATTGACAAGACTAAGTCCTGTTCCCCGACTTGTTCCTTGTTTAGTACTAACACCACGTTCAAACATTTTATCTAGGACCTCAGATGCAATACCACCGGCTTGATCAATTACTGTCATTTTTATCATGTCATCGTCTTCAATAATATCAACAACAATGCGTTTACTTTCAATATCCCGTGCAGCATATGCTTCAAACGAGTTATCAATGAGATTCCCAAGGACTAAGACAATGTCATCTGAGCTAATTGGTGAATGTTTCTTTCCGAGATAGGAATCACTTGTTAGCAACAATGTTGCATTATACTCTTTCGACTGGATCTCTTTTCCAACAAACAACGCTAGCACCTTATCATCTTTTAAGCGTGAAGTATAGTAATCACTCGCGAGATTGGTCGTATATACCCGCTCCATAATGTAGTTTTCAGCTTGTTGATAATCTTTCATCTTAATTAAACCAAGTACAACATGCAATTTATTTTGGAATTCATGTTTTTGCGACCGTAACGCCTCAGCAATTTGTTGATATCCTTTTATTTGATCAATCAACGAATCAACCTCTAAATGAGTACGGAAAATTGCGGTTGCCCCAATGACTTCATTATTTTGATATAACGGGAAGGCATTCATTAGTAATTTCAAATCTTGAATTTTTTTATATTTATTCAGAACGTGGGTTTCTCGTTCGATAATCTCTTGAAAATCAACATACGGGAACACGTCTTTTACATTTAACCCAACAATATCATCGGACACATGAAACATACTCTTTAACATCGGATTAATCGTGGTTATGATATAGTCCTTATCAATTGATATCAATGCTTCATTTAATTGTTCAATTACGCTTTTGTTTTCGGAATACAACAAGGCGATTTCATCAGGACGGAATCCTAAAAGTTCACTAATATATCGTTTACTTAGCCAAATCAATCCGACAACCGATATCACAAAGCCAACACCAAATCCGGATGAATAGACGAGTACTGTATGTAACTTAACCTGGTTAATATCCTCAATCAGTACTTCAACAATAGCAGCCCCGATGATTGTATCATCATCAACAATCGGAACAAATGCTTTGCGAGACTCTCCTAAACTAGACGAATCGGTTAATACATACGTCTCTCCTTGTAAGGCCCGATTGACATCGTCTTGTTCATACGGTGAGGAAATCAAAGATTCCTCGACATGGGAATATCGAATTTTATCCACACTGACAATCTCAATCAATGACAACAAGGGAACATCATCATAATAGGATTCTACCATTTGATTGATTGTAGTTTGATTCCCTTGTAATTGAGCGATAATCTCTTCGTCTGTGGCAATGATATTTGTGATATTCAACAAGTTGGTATTATACGTAGAATCAATGTGATGAAATTCTTGGGTAATTACAAAAAATGCCATCAATGTATAGACGACGAGCATTAAAACGGCAAGAATAACAATAATGCGATTAGCTGGTTTAAATTTCATAACATCACTCTCTTTCTTTATTATATCATATGAAAGAGTCTCCTTATACACAAAAAAAATAATGACAATCGTCATTATTTTTTAAATTGCGTCCCTTCTCTTGACATAATTCTTCCCGTATCCGCAATGGTAATCCCTTACTTATATTATTACTGATATTCGGGTAGAATTCAAGAGATACATGTTATTTTACAATATACTTAAATATTATCATTAAGCACTCTGAATACTTCATTGTAAACAAAATAGGTGTACTTATTGTTATTATTTACGAATTTAACTGTCCAAAGCTACGAATTCCACGTGCTTGTTCACTCAGTTCTAAAGCTTGTTTGTAATGTCGACTTTGACGATAGTACACAATCAGTAAATCATATGCGAACATTAACAGTTCCAAATCCATATGCGCTTTTGTAAAATCGATGAGTTCTTCTAGTTTTGCAACATACACTGTTTCTTCTAAGACATATGCTTGCAATGTATGTGCAACCAATGTAAAGAACATCTGATCACGTTTGTGATGGACTAGGATTACATCCTGCATCGCATGTTGATACATTTCTCTAACTCTATCAATATTCCCTTGATACGCTGCTACATCCATTTTTACAATCAGACTAATTGGATTATCATGCACAACGAGATTCACGGTTCGTTCGACATCTTGATATCGTTTTTGCAATAAATAAGATACCGCGCGAATACTGTGGCATTGATCGAGCAGTGATAGCTCATTGAACTCCGTTCCATAATGACACACTTTATCCAAATACAAATCAACAGCATCATACTTATGAAGCAACATGTGAGAATAGGCGATCGATAATCGGACTTTCATCGCTCGCATATAATTGATATCCGCTTCTAACTCATCAATGGTTTGATCCGCTAATTGTTGCGCATCCATAAACATAAACATTTTTACTTCACAGCGAATAACATAATCATTGATCAGTGGATCAATACTTGCATTCCCTATTTTTCGAGCTTGTAACAACATCTCATAACCGCGCTTATAATCCCCATGGTTATACGCATCAATCCCAAATATAAGGAATTTAACTTGTTGTTGCTCCTCGGAAAGAAGGGAGCTAACCCGCTTTAATAAATCTAAATTCTGACGTAAATAAGACGTCATCGAGTCACTAATTGCTGCATGTAAGAATCGCAGCAATGAATAATCGATGATGACGATGGAATTGAGATATTTTTCCTCTTCTGCCTCAAGGATTGAGATATCATCCAATGTCCGTTCTAAACGATCCATATATAGGTTGTTAAAAACACGATTATAGCGTTCAGTAAACTCCGAAATCAGTGTTTCATCATCACGATATTCAATGTGAAGAATCGCAAATAAATCACGAAGCGTTTCCGAGTTGGCTACGACTTTTCCCGTTTCAATATTGGCTATAAATGTATGTGAAATATTCGCCAATTCCGAGAGGTCGCGCAACGATAGATTGGCTTTTAATCGTGCATAACGCAATGTGATTCCTAAGATTACTTGCGAGTGTTTCTTATGGATTTGTAAATTGATGTTCATCTAACCACCCCTAGTACTTCTATTATACATTGGAAACTCAAAAAAAAGGCAATAAATTGCCTTTTTTACAACCACTCACTAATGGATTTAGCTTGCATATGCAACAATAAATAGTCCGGTCCACCAGCTTTGCTGTCGGTACCACTCATATTGAACCCACCAAATGGTTGATAACCTACAATCGCTCCGGTACATTTTCGATTGAAGTATAAATTACCAACATGGAATTCATGTCGAGCTTGTTCAAGATGCATCCGATTATTGGATATAACGGCACCGGTAAGTCCGTACTCGGTATTGTTTGCAACGTCCAATCCTTCTTGGAAACTCGATACTTTCGTAACAGCTAGTACAGGACCAAAGACTTCTTCTTGCATGATTCGGGATTCAGGATCACAATCGATAATCACGGTCGGATCAACAAACCATCCCACATCTTTTCGTGATGTACCTCCCGTGAGAAGCGTACCTTCTTGACGACCAATTTCAATGTAAGATGTCACTTTCTCAAATGCTTTTTCATCATTTAGTGGCCCCATGAAATTATCAAAATCACGTGGATCACCGACACGTAAAGCTTCGGTTTTTTCCTTGATTTTCGCAACTACTTCATCGTAGACATCTTGATGAATAATTGCCCGTGAGCATGCACTACATTTTTGGCCACTGAAGCCAAATGCTGCCTTGACAATCGATTCTGCTGCAAGTTCTGTATCGGCATCACCATCGACTAACATCGCATCTTTTCCACCCATCTCGGCGATGACACGTTTTAACCATTTTTGGCCTTTTTGTATTTTCGCTGCATTGAGATTGATAATCTGACCAACGGCTTTACTACCGGTAAAAGATACAAATCTGGTTTGAGGATGCTGAACCATCCACTCTCCGATTTCTGGTCCATCACCAGGAATAAAGTTTACGACGCCATCGGGTAGTCCAGCTTCATGCAATACTTCCATAAACTTATATGCAATCACTTGCGTTGTAATCGCTGGTTTCAGCAACACGGTATTCCCCGCCACAACAGCCGCACTTGTCATTCCTGTTAAGATTGCTGTTGGGAAATTCCACGGTGTTATGACTGCCGCAACACCAAGGGGAATATACATAAATTCGTTTCGTTCGACATTCCGTCTTGATAATACTTGCTTATCGGCTTCTTCAATCGCGATCATTTGCCGTCCATAATACTCCAAGAAATCAATCGCCTCAGCGGTATCCGCATCAGCTTCAATCCATGGTTTTCCGGCTTCTTTCGTCATCAAGGCATTGAACTCAAAACGGCGTCTGCGTAAAATAGCTGCCGCTTTAAACAAGACATCTGCTCGTACCTTAGCCGGTACTTTTTTCCAGGTTTCAAACGTCTTCAATGCCGCTTCCATTGCAATCTCAGCAACGGCTTCATTGGCTTGATGGACATACCCGATAATCTCGTTATGATTGGCGGGGTTGTACGATGTATAGAGATCATCTGTTACAACATGTTCCCCATTGATGATGAGGGGATAGGTTTCTCCCATATACCCTTCTACAAGGGCGAGAGCGTCTTTATACTTCTGAACATTTTCAGGGTTGGTAAAATCGGTTAATGGTTCTGTTTGGTAGGAATAAATAGCCATTTTTTATACATCCTTTCTAGACAACACTTTTTTCATAAGTATTGTGTGTGCTATTTTTAAAGCGACTGATATGTAGTTCACTCATGTCAATCGTTGGTGGTTGATTTAATATAATTTCACTGAGAAGCAGTCCTGTCATCGGGGCGAACATAAACCCATGTCCACTAAAACCACATGCTAAGTAATACCCTTCTAACTGGTCCGTATCACCAAGAATTGGTTGCCGATCCGGACTAACATTGTAACTTCCACCCCATTGTCGAATCACTCGAAGTTGTCCTAATGGTGGTAGCAACTCTACTGCAGTTTTTGCCATTTCATCCAAAAACTCGTGGCTACTGGATATATCGTGATTATGCTCCACATTGGGATTGCTACGACCCATGATGAAACTACCGTGAGGTACTTGTTGACAGTATATATTTTTACTGAAACTAATGACCATAGGTCCTTGAATCTTTTCAATTGGTTCTGTAACAAGGATTTCATGATTTTCGGAATAGACAGGAATATCAACACCTGCCATTTGTCCGACTTCGTAACTGTATCCTCCGGCCGCATTGACAACCTTACTGGTTAGTACTTCATGATGATCGGTAATTACTTTTTGAATAACACCATCTTTTACGACAATCTCGTTGACGCGTTCGCGATAGAAAAATTGAACACCGAGTTTTTTGGCTGCAGTATAATAGGCATCGGTCATCAAAAATGGATTCAAATGGCCGTCAGTCGGACAGAACGTGGCACTTTTTACGATCTTTTTGTTTAAATGAGGAACAATTTGTAATGCTTCTTCTAAAGTTAATTTTTTGGATGGAATCCCCACTTCATTTTGAAGAGCGACATTCTTTGAAAATTGCTCATCTTCTTCATCGGTCGTTGCCACAATCAGATACCCTTCTTGTTTAAACTCGACATCGCGATGATACTCGAGTTCTTCTTGAGCTCGTTCGAAGAAATCAATGCTCATTTTCGCCATAATACAGTTTCCTTTGGAACTCCATTGTTGGCGAACACCGGCCCCACATCGTCCCGTGGCACCCCCGGTCATATAGTTGTCGTCAAAGACAACAATGTCCTTCATACCCTTTTTTGCTAAATTATAGGCGATTGCGACACCACTGATACCGCCCCCAATAATCACGACATTAGCGTTCATTTTTGGTCGCCTCCACAATCGATTGAAGTTTGACACCAGTGATTAACGGCCGTGTTTTATGAATTTGTACTTCTTGCAAGGGTTTCTTCAAAACCTTCGCAATTTCTCGTTGGACCAACAACCCACAACTGTTGCCCTGACACGGACCCATACCAATACGAAGAATTCGTTTAACATCTTCGAATGTCGTATATCCCTCTTCTAAAACATCATGTAATTCCTGCAATGTGACATCCTCACAGCGACAAATGATTATATTGTTTGGATTCATAGTGGTCTCCTCACGGTAATAAATTCATGCAACAGTGTAACAGGGACCTGCACTTGGAGTAGTGCTGTTTTATCTTGTTTTGCACCAAACGTGACCTTTTCAATGAGACATTGTCCAATGACGTCACCATTGCGATTAACCGCATCCATAATATCGCCTTTTTGAGGACGCGGAACGAATTCATATGGTATTTTATAAATTGCGTAATCGCCTTTGATTTGAACGGTAAAAATCGCTAATCCAGGACAGTTATAGACACATATTCCACAACCGGTACACAATTCAAAATCGACTTGTGGTGGAGTGTTGATATCATCTCCTACGGTAATCGCATGAAAGGGACAGGATGTGCTACACGGATTACAAGGTATTTCTTCATAACACTCGGTAATTGCTTTGGGTTTTACTAATATATCATTATCAGGAAAACGAGATAAGATCAAGTCTTTGCTTGGTACACCATTTTTATTTAGCAACTTGCTCACCTCGCAATTCTTCCAAACCACGTCTTGTCTTTTCACCAAATGGTCCACTACGAAGATTATCCAATTGAGCCTTATAGTCGGCTTTTAATGTATCAAACTCAGGGTGTTGAAAACCGAGTCGCTTCGCAATAATCAATCCGGTATAATACCCCTCAACAATCGCACTACTTGCTTCTTCGACACCACAGACATCTCCAGCAACAAAGACGTTCTTCACACTGGTTTCGTGAAACTCATCGATTACGGCTACCCATCCTCCTAAGAGACCGACATACTTCATATCGGCATCGATCATCGACAATAGATTCGATAATGGACTAAGACCGACACTGATGCATAGCGCATCTACGTCATGGACTTCTTCGGTACCAGCAATCGGATTCCAGTGTTCATCAACTTCTACAATTTCAATTTGTTCTAAGGATTCCCTGCCGATGGCCCGTTGAATAGTTGTGTTTGTTTTGATATCCACGCCAAGTCGTTTTAACTTGGATGCATGCACTTTATATCCACCAATTGTTGGAGCAGCTTCAATCACCATTAGTACGTTCACACCAGCTTGTATCAGTTGATAACTCACAATCAAACCAATGTTCCCACTACCAACCATAATCACGCTTTGTCCCGGTAACACACCGTGAACATTCATGAGTGTTTGCACAGCACCAGCGCCATAAATACCCGGCAAATCGTTGTTTTCAAAGGCTAAGAATTTTTCACTTGCACCGGTTGCGACCAAAATCGCCTTGGCTTGAACTTTCGTATACACGTCGTGTTGGACAATTGTAACAACATAATCGGGATATAGCCCTACGACCGTCGCCTCGGTCATAATCTCAATCTGATCGGGATATTTCATAACATCATCAATCAGGATTTGAGCAATGTCGATTCCCCTGGTTTTCGCATACTGTTTTTCACTACCGAAAAACATGTGGGTTTGTTTGACAAGTTGGCCACCAATTTTATAATCACGTTCCACAATCAACGCTTTTACACCAGCTTCAGCTGCTGTTTTCGCTGCGCTTAAACCTGCTGGCCCACCACCAATAATAACGAGATCATACATGTTCATATAAGACACCTTTATCGGTTTGTGTTTTCACAACCATACCTTCTTCTAGTTTCGTGATACACGTACGAACATTGGGTAATCCATTGACAATCATGTTACACGAAGCACAATTCCCTATGGCACAATAAAAACCACGCGCTCGGTGGTGTTTGATGCTGTGGCTTAATTTTCGTATCCCCAAATTATGGAGAGCCGATGCGATGGTATCACCTTCAATACCTTCGACCGCTTGTCCATCATATGTGAAGTGAATGATGTTGTTCTGTTTAAAATCTAATATCGGATGTTCTTGTATTCTCAACGTCATCTCTCCTCTCCGTTACCATTTTATCATAAAAGCGTTTTCACTCCAAACGGATTTTTGGATATTTTTATCAAATAAGACACTAGTTATTACTAGTGTCTTGAGTCGTTTCTTTTCGAGATATCATTCGATTTAATAAGGCGGAATGAACGCCAATCGTAAGACCAACCATCACCACGATAAACACAAACGCATAGTACGTGGGGATGTATACATTATTGAACAAGGCAACTTGGTTTCGACCAAAATAAATGATATAGAATATCGCGATACCGATCCAGACCAAGTTCAATAATAATCCATAATTGTACAACTTCTTTGGTTCCACAGTCATTGCATAACGACCAATCTTCATCGCTTGTTCCACGGTCATAATGCCTTGCTTGCGATGTTCCATTTCATCAATCGAAAACCCCAATAATCGCCGTTTAACGTACAAGCGAACTTGATGATGACGTGTATTGTACGAAAACAATGAAATATCTTTAAAGTGATAGGTGATTGTTCGATTCAAGGTCGTTATGATTTCATTCTCAAAATCAATTTCCAAATCGACAAACGGTTTCCGATTACCGATAAAAAATAAGATAACGGTGATGACGAACAAGATGAACAATAATCCACCAATCGATAAATAGACAATCATCTCCGCATCAAAAGTATCGACTCCGACGAGTTTCCAACTAATCATAAAACCGATAATTAAAGACGCGATCAAGGTTACAATCACGTTACTAATGAGTTCATCAGAACGATAGTTGCGTCGATACATAAGTCACCTCTCTAAGCTTTTTTATGTACTAGTTCACCATTGATGAAAACCATTTCTGGGCGTGTCATCAAGTCAAAGATGGGTCCATCCCAGACGACAATATCCGCATCTTTACCAACTTCTAACGATCCGACACGGTTATCGATACCATTTAATCGAGCACTGGTTAAGGTCAACGCTTCCAAGGCCGTTTTCTCACTTAATCCTTCTTTGATAAAGAGTGCTGCTTGAACCAAGGTTGTATCCAGTGTAATGACGGGATGATCCGTCATAATCGCAAATTCAACACCATGATCTTCGAGTACTTTGGCTGATGTAAACGATTTGTTCACAAGTTCGTACTTACTTGCATACCCCAGAGTTGGTCCTAAAATCAAACGAGCATTTTCCAACTTCATTTTTTCTGGGATCAAATATGCTTCAGTTGCATGATCTATTGTAACATTCAAATCAAATTCCTTGGCAATCCGTAACGCCGTAACAATATCATCGGCACGGTGGGCATGAATTTTAACTGGCATCCCTTCGAAGACACGCATTAACGAATGTAATTTCATATCAAACGCTGGTTCTTTCGCATCCTCTTCTTCATTCTTCCAAGCATGAATCTTTTTATGATAATCTTTTGCTTTAAACAACCATTCTCGCATTAGCGCAGCGCTAGCCATTCTTGTTCCTGGGTTTTTATTCGCTGTTCCATACACACGTTTTGGATTTTCTCCGAGTGCCATTTTCATGCACGTTTCTTCTTTGACAATCATGTCATCGATGGTTTCACCATAGGTTTTGATAGCCGTAAACGTACCACCGATAATATTCGCACTCCCCGGTCCGGTATTCACGGTTGTTACCCCGGATTTATACGTGTATTCAAATGCCATATCTTTGGCATAGACACTATCGATTCCTCGTAATTCAGGGTAGATTGGGCCACTGGTTTCATTGGTATCATTTCCCTCAAAGCGAATCCCTTCTTCCATCACACCAATATGACAATGCGGATCAACCAATCCAGGGGTTACAATCAACCCTTTCGCATCAATGATTTCCGCATCTGGATATGTTTTTGGATCAATGTCTTTCCCTACGGCAACAATCTTATCTTGATCAACAACAATCGATCCTAAAACATCATTTTCATTCGCTACGGTAAACAGTCTTGCGTTAGTAATAATCTTCATATTTTCTCCTTTTTTCATCGACAATAATCTTTGATTCCATTATAACACAATGAGCTGTAAAATCTTCTATATCATTTTTCCTCAATTTTGGGTATAATGGTTTATAGATATTCTTAGGAGTGATGACAATGCTGATACTAGTTGGCGCAAGCGCCAGTGGAAAAACGGATATTGCAAAAATCCTGATTCGCGATTACGGATTTCAAAAAATGGTAACGACGACTTCTCGACGACCTCGTAAAGGAGAGGAGAACCATGTGGATTATCATTTCATTAGTAAAAAAGTATTTGAAAACCGTATTGCTAAGGATCGCTTCTTAGAGTATGTTCAATACAACAATCACTATTACGGAACCCCTAAAAAAGGCGCTACCAAAGACAAGGTATTGATTGTCGATCCCGAAGGGGCAAACAGCATCTACGATAAAGAATTACCCGATATTGTCATTATCCTTTTAGAAACCGCTGAAGAGATTCGCAAAGAACGAATGTTGGAACGAGGTGACACCTTGATTCAAATCATTGATCGTCTTGAAAAAGACAATGCCCACTTTGACAAATCACAACTACATCACATCGATTTCATTGTCAATACAACCGAAGGTACTCAAGACGAACTAGCAGAAAAGATTAACGATTTGTACCATCATGTGATTGATCAAGAGAATCAAATGAGTATCTTTGATGTATTACGCACCGATGAAAAGAATAATAAAGAACGTGAATGAATCACGTTCTTTTTTTACGGTACTGATAGTCGGTATGTAATAATTTATGAGCAATATGAGAGTTGGGTTGTTGCAGATATTCCTCATACAACTTGTGAATATCTGGATTTTGATGACTCTTTCGATAAATCATATTCCCATCGACAATATATGTTGATGCAAGTCGGTGTTCGCGAACTTCATTGGTCGTTCCATAGGGTTGGCCGCCACCACCGATGCATCCACCTGGACAAGCCATAATTTCAATAAAGGTATAGGGTGATTTTCCAGCGATGACTTCCTCAATCAACTTCCGTGCATTGCTGAGTGAATGCGATACAGCAACCTTTACCGTGGTTCCGGCTAAGTTCACTTCCGCTTCTTTCAGACCATCCATCCCTCGAACACTATTGAAAACAATGTCTTCAAGCGGTCGTTCATTGACAATTTCATAGACCGTACGAAGTGCTGCTTCTGTGACACCACCACTTGCTCCAAAGAGTGCGGCAGCTCCCGTTGTTATTCCAAATGGAGAATCGAATTCAACTTCTGGTAAGCGATTGACATCAATTCCCATTTGACGGAACATTTTCCCAAGTTCTCTTGTGGTGATAACAACATCGACGTCAGGATGTTTCCCATCCACAGAAAATTCTTCTCTCGTAGCCTCATATTTTTTAGCCGTGCACGGCATTACCGATACGACATAGATATCTTCAGGATCCATGTTGGTTTTGGTCGCATAGTACGATTTTGCCAACGTACCAAACATCTGTTGAGGCGACTTACAACTACTAATATGGGGTAGAATTTCAGGAAATTCTTGCTCAGCCATATTGATCCAACCTGGACAACACGACGTCATCAGTGGTAGAGTTCCACCGTTATTGATTCGTGATATTAGTTCCGTTCCCTCTTCCATGATCGTTAAATCAGCAGTGAAATTTGTATCATAAACATGATTAAATCCTAAATGTTTCATTGCTGCAACCAGTTTTCCATTACTAATTAGTCCGGATTCAAGACCGATTTCTTCACCAATTGATACACGAACTGCAGGAGCAATTTGAACCATCACGTGTTTCGTTGGATCATGCAATTTTTCCCACACAAGATTGGTATTATCCTTCTCGATGATCGCTCCTACTGGACAAACATTTGCACATTGACCACAGAATGAACAAGATTGATCATTTAGCGGTAACCCAAATGCCGGAGAGATATCCATATCATGTCCTCGACCCATTCGTTCTAAGACATGCATCCCTTGCACATGTTGACAGACATCGACACAACGACCACACTTAATACACCGATTGGGATTACGGACAATACTCGGATTCTGATCATCAATATCTTTGTATTCCAAGACATTATCAAAACGACTCGTATCAATCCCGAGATTTTTGGATAGTTGTTGTAATTCACAGTTCATATTTCTGGTACAAGACGTACAATTCACATCATGATTAGCTAATATAAGTTCCGTAACCGTTTTTCTCGAATTCAATACGCGTGGTGAATTTGTTTTTATCATCATCCCATCACGAATCGGTGTTGAGCAAGAGGTCTTTAGCCCACGATACCCATCAATCTCAACAACACATATTCGGCAATCGCTATTGATGTGTAAATCGGGATAATGACATAATGTAGGAATGTTTATGTTGTATTTCTTAGCTGCTTCTAAAATTGTTGTACCTTCCTCTACGACAACATCAATATGATTTATTTTTGCATGAATCATGCTTGACCACCTCGTTTTCTATAGGCAATTCGACGATTGTATTCCTCGGGGAAGAATTCCATGGTTGACAATATACAAGTCGGTGATGTTTGCCCAAGTCCGCAAAGTGTTGTGTCATGAATTACTTGTGCTAACGACCGAAGTGTATCATAATCTTTTTGCGACGCTTCATTGATAATGAATTTTTCAATCAACTTCACAAGCTGAATATGACCTTCGCGGCATGGTGTGCATTTTCCACATGATTCATGGGCAAAGAACTCCATATTTCGATGAATGATGTCAAACAAATCATGACTGTCGTCCATAACAATAATGGCTCCGGCACCCATTTTAGAATCAAAGATCTGGAATCGTTCATTGTCAATATCCATATCCAATAACTCATCTGGGATAATTGCCCCGCAGGCACCCCCTAATTGTACCATTTTAATCGCTCGATGATTCGGTGTTCCCCCACCAAGTTTAAATATAACATCACGAATGGTCGTTCCATAAGGAACTTCATACAGTCCTTTATGTTTCACATTCCCCGACAAACTGATCAGTTTCGTACCGGATGCAAAATCACTTCCGATTTGACGATACGCGTCGCCCCCAATTCGTACAATAAATGGTAAGTTACAAAATGTTTCGACATTATTGATTAATGTTGGGTAACTGAAGTATCCTTCTTGAGCAGGATATGGTGGTTTTACACGAGTTCTTCCTGGTTTTCCTTCTAGTGACTCAATCAAGGCAAACTCTTCACCACATACATATGCTCCCGCACCTTGACGAATTGTGATATCAAATGAAAATGCGGATTGTAATATATGTGTCCCAAGATAATGATGTTTACGTGATTCATCAATCGCATTCTGGATTCGTTTTATGGACGTTTGATATTCACCACGAATATAGATAAATCCTTCTTGAGCTCCGGTCGCATAGGCACTAATGCACATTCCTTCAATCACTTGAAAGGGATCCTTCTCCATCAAATATCGATCTTTGAAATTACCTGGTTCTCCTTCATCAGCGTTGCAGACAATATATTTCTTTCCTGTTTCCGCCGCAAAACTATCCATCTTAATGCTCGTTAAAAATCCAGCACCCCCACGACCGGTGAGTCTTGATGCACGAATTTCATCGCGAACTTCTGAGGGAGTCATTTTCAATGCCTTTTCTAACATTGAAAAGCCATCAAGAGCTAAAAAGTCCTGAATCTGTTCTGGATTTATTTGATCAAATCGTTTTGTCAGTTCACGTCGTTCTACCATTTGCATCACCTCGCAATGTATGAATAATATCAAGTACTTTTTCTTTGGTTAGGTTGGTATATATTTCATGATTAATTCGCATTGCTGGTGCCTCATCACAACAACCAATACATGCGGTTTGTTCCAAAGAGAACCGTCCACAGTTTGTTGTTTGGCCTAGAACAATGCCTAGTTCTTCTTCAATGGTTAATACAACATTGAAATCATCATTGATATAGCACGGTACGTCTTTACAGACTTGAATTACGTATTCGCCACGTGGTTGAGTTGAAAGCAACGTATAAAAACTCATCACGCTACAAACATGACTCTCTTTCACCTTCACGTAGGAGGCAATTTCATTAATTTCTTCGGCACTGATATAATGATGTTTCTTTTGTTGGTCGACAGCAATCAACATCTCCAGTAAATACTCACTTTTTGCTGGGTAGGATTGTATGATTTGTTGGATACTCATAATCGTCCTCCTTCTTGTTTTTGTAGTCCCACTATTATTATAGGTAAACTAGTTTCATTTTGAAACCATTTTTTATTTAGAAAACAAACATTTAAAAAACATCATTCAAGACCTTAGTTAAGGCCTTAAATGATGTTTATTATTAGATTTTTTTTATTTTTTTAATTACAAACGCTTTCATCAAGAAGAAATAGATTGAAATGATACTACAATAATTACTTTTATCGCCATAAATTTACACACTTCATGGATTATCAATCCCGTGTTATTTGTAGTGAATATCCACGATTACGCGTTGTTTTAATTACAATATTCGCCTCAATCGATCGAAGTTTTTTACGGAGAAACGAGATGTACACCTCAACATTATTTTCATCCACCGTAGAGTGCTCGCCCCACAGAGCTTGCATGATTTGTCGTTTGGATACGATCCTATTTTGATTTAACGACAAGAGATGTAGTAACTGCCACTCCAAGTTTGTGAGTGAAGTAGATTTGTGTTGATGAAACAACTCACCCGTGATGCGATTGCATTCAACATTCCCGATGCGTACAATCGATTCATCGTCATCTTTTTGTAGTCTACGTCGTAATGCATGAACGTGGGCTAACACTGCCTCGATGGTACATGGTGTTACAACGTAAACGTCTTGAAATTCGTCTTGTACATGAATGATTTCAGGAGTGGGCTTTAACGTATAAAGAATAATCGGTGAATGATGGTTCTCTTGACGTACGCGACGAATAATGTCTTCACCATTCATTGTTGGTACATGATTGTTTATGAGGATAACATCATACAGACCACTAATTAGATAGTGGTATCCGTCCATCCCATCAAATACCGCATCCACTCGATAGAGATTATGTGGTAAACTGCCAATAATCAAATCATGAAAATGATGATTGTGTTCAACCAATAGAACCCGCATCAAAATCACTCCTTTCCCAAGATTTCATTGTAACGTTCATTATTATTATATCATTAAATGGGATTACCACTATATATAAAAAACACTTCTGCGAAGTGTCTTTATATTAAATGAGCATGTGATGTATGATCATCTTCGGTAATTTCATTGGCTTTTCGGAACGCCCATTTAACAATAATTTCACCAAAGATTTTATAGAGTACAACCGCTCCAAGAACAACCGTAAGAATCGTCGAACCAACATTGGTATACACATCATTACCCGTTTCTGTAGCAAGTTGGATGAAACGGATTTCGGCCAAGATTGCCATATCAATCGCGACACCACCCTGAGGAATTAAAGCTGGACCCAAATACTTACGTACTTTGGCCTCTTCACCCAGTATGGATGTTGCCATCAAAGTACCGAGTAATTTACCAGCAACACGTACCAATACGTAGATGATTCCAATGATTTCAAGCGTTGATAAAATTGCGATATCGAGTTCTGCTCCACTCAGTGTAAAAAATACGAGCAAAATCGGTAAGATGAGGTTATCACTGATCCTTCGTACCCGGTCGCGCATATCAAAACTCAGTTTATTCGACAATACCGTCCCAATCATCATTGGTAAGAGAATCGTTGATGTTTCAAACATGTAGGAAAATCCAATTCCAAACAAGAGCCCTACGACAATGATGAGAAAAATTGTTATTGCATCGCCTTTATTGAAATACGTCAATAACCATTCCACAGCAAATCCAATAATCCCACCAATCAGAATACTAAGACCAATTTCGAGTAACGGTTCCCCGAGTAAAATACCAAAGGTCATTTCCTGGCCGGTATGACCAGCAAGGTATACACTAATTGGTAACACAAGTGCAAACAAGATGACTCCAAAGACATCATCGAGGGCAATCATCGGACAAAGCAACTGTGTTAACCGTCCCTTGGTGTGATAACTACGAATACAAGCGACAATTGGTGCCGGTGTTGTAACACTGGCAATTGCCCCAAAAATCAAAGCATAGGTCCATGCGAACTCATTGACAACTAAGAGAATGGTACCGCCCACAAGGAAGAAGGTAAACAATGCCTGAAACAAAGTGACAAACAACACTTCATTACGGTTGTATTTCAACATCTTGAAATTTACTTCAAGACCCACATTATATCCAATAAATCCCAATCCTAAAATTTTCAATGCTTTAAAATCCGCAATGATTTCCGCATTAAATAAATTCAATAAGTTTGGACCGAAGATCATCCCGATAATAATATACCCTGTAACGCGTGGTAAATGCGCCAACTCGGCTAGTTTACCACCAATAATACCAATGGTAACAAGCAGGGCGATGTCAATAAACAAATTGGAATGGATGTCTTCAAAAACAAAAAACAAACTCAGTAAATTCATGATGTTCCTCCTTGTTTTGAATTCATAGATGTCATCTATTCTATAGTACATAACGCAGCTGTCTCATGCGCCTACAATCCTATTATACAACATTGTTGAAAATATAAACTAGTTTTCCAAAAATTACTAGTACTCTTGTTTTAGAACCACTTCTTCACTTTGAAATACACCAACATAATCGTTGGGATTAAAACACAAATCAAGATGAAATAAATCAACCCGTATTGATTTGTTAAAATCGGGAAATTGGTAAAGTTCATCCCGAATACACCCGCAATAAAACTAAGTGGAATAAAAATTGCACTAAATATCGTCAATAATGTCATGATTTTATTCATCTTATTCGACATGTTATTCATATACACATCTAGAAGGTGTTTGGCATTGTCCAGCAAACTTAACACCCGTGCATTAATATTTAATAAATGGTCATATACATCATCGTAGAATTTATGCGTTTGGGAACTAAAATACGATTCCTTCAACACCACTTCTTTAATATTATTCATCATTAATTGACTGGTCATACTTCGTAAGAATATAAGTTCTTTACGGATATTATATAATCGAATTTGATCCTTTTCATCAAGTTCCAATACCGATTCCTCGACAACATCCAGTCGGGCATCTAATACGTGCAAGACATCCATCGATTCATCCACAATCATATCAAACAAGACATAGAATAAATAGTCATGATCAAAATGACGGATTAATGATTTGGTGTGTTGAATCCGCTCATGAACTTGCTCGATGAATAAATTCTTTTGTTCACTGAACGTTAAGAAGACATTATGAAACAAGACCATCGATATATAGTCATGTTGAATGATATCGTCACGCACATACGCGTACTTTATAACGGTAAAAATATAACCGTCATGAATCTCAATTTTGGTCCGTTGATTCACATGTAAAATATCCTCAATCACCAAGGGATCCATTTGAAATGATTCACAGAGTTCTTTCACTTTTGATTCCGTGGATAACCCTTCCACCGCAATCCAGTCGACAACATCGTCCTGAAGTGGTTGAACCGACTCAAACACATCATATGTTTTGGCATTGTATTTCATATGTTGAATCACGGTTTCTTTGGTCGAATCACCCGTATACATTAACGTTCCTGGAATGGCGTTACGTTTTGATTTCATACAGACCTCCTACTTTACCACAAGACTACGAAGTTCGTGATCCTTGGTTTTGTACATAATGATAAATTGATGTTTCTTCGAATCAAAGTTAATTAAAAATAAATACATATAGCGTTGATTCAACCGTTTAAAATAGGCTGTTGCAATCGATTTTAAATTCTTTGGTTGTAATGACTTGATATCCAACCCCAACAATTTACGTTCAGAATAATTGTTCTGAATCACTTCAAAATCAACATCATGCGCATCCTCTAAACTGTTGGAAAAATAGTAATCACTAATGAAATAAGAATGTAGCAATGACACAATGTCTTCCCGGTAATCATCGGGAACGGTTCCAATTTCAACATCAGCATTTTCCGCATCCATTAAGTATTCGTGTAAACACTTCTCGACATTCTTACGAATCGATATAACATTGGAAAATATTTTCTTTTGAACAAACTGATTGTTCAATTTTTCATAGACATCTTTCAATTCCAGAATCTTCGCATATTTATTATAGTCGACAATCGTCTCCGTATAATTATGGATGACATTATTTCGATGGAAGATGATTTCTTTAAACGTATCGTAGTGTTCCTGTAGTTCCGGAAAATCCTTCGATAGATTATCAACAATATCATAAAGCGGTAAGGTATCGACCATCTCATTATCATTTTCATTAGAGATAAAATCCTTCACCGTCGACTCCAGTTCCAAATATTCCGTGATAAATGTATCAAGCGATACGGTTTGTTGATTCGGATCCATCGTTGATGTCGTATCAAACTCTTTGAGAATTTCACGCACCTTGTTTGGATCAAACAACCGATAAATATAGAGTGCGATTAACCCAATTCCTTCGACTGTTAACAGCGCAATAATCAATGAGAAATACGAGTTTGTCTCATTGAACAAACTCAACAAATTCACGATAATAACAACCAAACTATAGATGATCACAGTCATCATTTCATAATAGACATCTCGTTTCAACCGCTCAACAATATACGAGTCATAATCATCACTTTTTTCATTGTCCAGATTGTTGATGTAATACCCATAGGAGATTGGTAACAACGCAATCAGTGCAGCTAGTGTTTGCATCGAGGAACTAAATATCCACGTTGCATTTGTATCCACTAATATTGGCTGAATAAAAAAGCGGATGGTAACAAAGATAGCAACAAGTAAAATCGTCAAAATGATGTTGTATCGATTGGTTAAGAATTTCAATGCTTGACGGAAAAACGTCATACATACACCTACTTTCTACTAGTTCTATTATATCACTCTATGTTAAAAAAACACAAAAAAAAGACGGATTACCCGTCTCTACAATGCGTTTGTGTATATGGTAAGAATATCGTTTCGATCCAACGTCACAAAATTCCCAATCGTAATCGTTCCGCTTTTCGATACCAAATCTGCCATTTGTGGCAACTGGTCTTTGGTAATTCCCACCTCACGCAGTGACATCTTCATTCCCATCTCACGATAAAAAGCTTCGAGAAAATCAATCCCTGTTCTCGCCATGGTTTCTAAGTCATCCGAATACGGTACATCAAAGACTTTATTGGCAAACATCGCAAACCGTTCAACATCATGATCCATCACATAGCGCATCCAAACCGGATACAAAATCGCGAGTCCATGTCCGTGAGATATCCCACTTACTTGGGTAATCTCATATTCCATGTTGTGACACGCCCAGTCTTCGATGCGACCGACACCTAAGGATCCATTATGGGCCAATGCCCCCGCCAACATAATCTCGGCTCGTGCATCATAGTTTGTGGGGTTGTTCATGACGATTCGTCCTTGTTCAATCACTGTACGAATCAATCCCTCACTCATCCGATCAATTAACGAAACATGACTTGTGTTAGTAAAATAGCGCTCAATGACATGACCGATCATATCGATGACACCACTTGCTGTTTGATACGGTGGTAACGTCATCGTAATCTCTGGATTCATAACTGCAAATACCGGCCGTAAAATATCAAATCGACAAGCCCGTTTTAACCCTGCTTTGTAATTGGTAATAACGGTCGCAATACTACTTTCACTACCGGCAGCAGGAATCGTTAGCACGGTTCCAATCGGAAGAGCCTGTTTAGGCACAACACCTTTGACGTAAAAATCCCACACATCATGTGGATAATACACACCCATAGCAATGGCTTTGGCACTGTCAATAACACTCCCACCACCGACGGCTAAAATGAAATCAACGTGTTCTTTCTTACACAACTTAATTCCTTCATAGACCAACTCCAAACTCGGATTGGCAATGACACCACCGAGTTCGACATAGGCAACATCAGCCGCTTGTAAACTACGAATAATGCGATCGTATAACCCATATTGTTTAATGCTTCTAGACCCATAGTGAAGCAATATTTTTTTACCATACTTTTTCGTCAGTTCACCGACTTGTTCTTCCACTAGTTTACCAAACACCATTTTCGTTGGATTTTGATATGTAAAATTAATCATCGAATCACCTCATACAAGGAAAAGAGAATGCTACAGCATACTCTTTTCGTTTTATTATTTTTTTAACACGTCAATTAATTCTGCTTTTGTCATTGACGAATACCCGGTTAATCCTTTTTCCTTTGCTAGTTCCTTCAACTGAACCACTGTTTTTGAAGATAAGTCATCCTTCGGTTCTTTGGTAACTTCTTTTTTTGGTTCTGGTTTCGTTGCTTCCTTTAAGACCGGTTTGATATCTTTTTCAACTTCTTTGATTTGCTTTTTAATATCTTCAATCTCTTCACTTGTCTTTTGGGCTTCACGAAGTTCTTTCTCTTCTTCTTTGTGTTTTTTCTTAAGATTTTTCATCTGTGTCTCATTCAGTTTTTCTTGAAGTTCTTCAACCTTTTCTTTATTGACAAGCGTCACAATTCCTTTTTGGAGGAAAATGGCACCAATCACCAAGGATAAGAAACTCAACGCGTATACCATTATATCGACACTACTGATTTGTGCGAACATAAAGAACGCACCCACGGTCACATACCCAATATTAAAGATATATTGTGTCAAGTCAACCTTTCTCGTTGTTACATAGTTAATGATCAAATAGGATACCCCACGGGTATAGATGATCAAACCCATAAATAAGTCAACCCGATCATCAAAATAAATCATTAATGCGACAAAGGCAACATCTAAAATCATCTCAATAATTAGAATCAATGTGGCATACTTACTAACCACTTTTTTAAAGGTAAATACAAATCGTTTTACCGATAGTAATAGCAAAATCGCTCCAATAAAATATGGTAAGAAGTCTTCAAACCACCCTAAAAAATAACCTAAGAACGCGACAAGAACTAATATTCCACCAACAACAATATTCAAAATATGATTCTTAAAAACTAATTTTTCCATGCGTCACCATCCTTTTCTCTATAGTTCTATTATAAGAGATTCACAATTTTATCGCAACAATAAGGGTTATATATTGACATATGAGTCAAAAAGGAGTAAGATATAATTGATTTAGCACTCGTTATATCGGAGTGCTAACAATACGAACATAGGAGGGATATTATGGACATTAATTCCTTTACCAATCAATCCAAAAATATTATTAATAATGCCTTCGATACGGCAACCAGACAAAATCATCAACAAATCGAAGATGTCCATCTTCTTCAGGCGATGATTCAGCAACCAGACGGTCTCATTCCAACTCTACTTCAACACATGAACATCAATACATCCTCATTAACAGAGGCAATTAAATCCGAACTATCAAAAATACCACGTGTGACTGGTTCCACACAACAACCAACCTTATCACGACTCGCCAATCAAGTATTAATTGAGAGTGAGCACATCAAACAAACTTTCAAAGATGACTATGTTAGTGTCGAACACATATTTCTAGCACTACTGACATTTAATAAAACCCCATCTTTCAAAATTCTGCAGCAAGCAGGGATTCGCGAAGATGCCTTTTTAGAAGCACTTAAAAAAGTCCGAGGTAATCAACAAGTAAAAAGTGACAATCCCGAAGGAACCTATGAAGTCCTCACAAAATATGGACGGAATCTCGTGGAAATGGCGCGAGATGGAAAAATTGATCCGGTCATCGGTCGTGATGATGAGATTCGGCGCACGATTCGCATCTTATCCCGTCGCACGAAAAACAATCCCGTACTCATCGGAGAACCCGGCGTAGGAAAAACAGCGATTGTCGAAGGGTTGGCTCAACGTATGCTCAACCAAGATGTCCCCGAGGGATTGAAAGACAAAACCATCTTTGCCCTCGATATGGGCGCACTCATAGCCGGTGCGAAATATCGTGGCGAATTTGAAGAACGCCTCAAAGCCGTACTGGATGAAGTCCAAAAAAGCAACGGAAACATTCTCTTATTTATTGATGAGTTGCATAACATTGTTGGAGCTGGAAAAACCGAAGGTGCCATGGACGCATCAAACTTACTCAAACCACTTCTTGCCCGTGGTGAGTTGCACTGTATCGGCGCAACCACGCTAGATGAATACCGTAAATACATTGAAAAAGATGCTGCTCTAGAGCGTCGTTTTCAACCAGTACTTGTTGAAGAACCCTCCGTTGAGGATACCATCAGTATTCTTCGTGGAATCAAAGACAAGTTTGAAATCCACCACGGTGTCCGTATTACCGACAATGCCATCGTCGCCTGTGCAACACTATCCAATAAATACATCAGCGATCGGTTCTTACCCGATAAAGCCATTGATTTGATGGACGAAGCAGCCGCGATGATCAAAACAGAAATTGATTCCCATCCAGCTGTCATTGATGAAATCAGTCGGAAAATTATGCAACTAGAGATCGAACAACAATCCCTTAAAAAAGAAAAAGACGCTTTATCAAAAGAACGTCTTAGTGCTTTAAAATCAGAGCTAGCGGAATTGAAAGATAACGAAAAAGAACTTCGAGCTACATGGGAAAAAGAGAAGACTGTGATTTCAAACATCAAAGATGTCAAAGCTAAAATTGATGACGTCAAACAGCAAATCGAAACCGCTGAACGGCAGTATGACTTAGAGCAACTTGCTCGATTAAAACACGGCTCCTTACCTCAACTTGAATCGACACTCGAAGACCTCGTAAGCACCTCCGAGAACACAATGTTAAAGGAGGAAGTTACCGAAGATGAAATCGCCGACATCATCAGTAAATGGACAGGCATACCGGTCAGTAAATTGGTGGAAAGCGAACGTGAAAAACTCCTAAAATTAGACACTATTTTACACAAAACAGTCATCGGTCAAGATGAAGCTGTTACCGCTGTCGCAAACAGTGTCCTACGGACTAAAAGCGGACTAAAAGCACCCAACAAACCAATTGGTAGTTTCATTTTCCTTGGACCCACAGGTGTGGGTAAAACACATTTGGCAAAAACCTTATCGAAACAACTCTTTGATACCGAGAAAAATCTAATTCGGATTGACATGAGCGAGTATCAAGAGCGTCATACCGTTGCCCGTTTAATCGGTGCTCCACCCGGATACATTGGGTACGATGAAGGGGGACAACTTACCGAAGCGGTCCGCCGCAAACCCTATAGTGTCATTTTGTTCGATGAAATCGAAAAAGCACATCCCGAAGTATTTAACACACTATTACAACTACTGGATGATGGTCGTCTTACCGACGCCAAAGGACGCACTGTTGACTTTAAAAACACAATTATTATTATGACATCCAATATTGGTAGCGAGTTTCTTCTTGATGGTATATCCGACGATGGTACGATAACAACCGATGCAAGACAACAAGTCGAACGGCGTTTAAAACAAACATTCAAGCCAGAATTTCTCAACCGAATTGATGATATTGTGATGTTTAAACCTTTGTCAAGATCAGAAATCCTGGCGATTATTGATCTGGAACTAGCCGATTTAAACCGTAAGTTACAAGAACAACAATTTCATCTCGAGGTAGATATACAAGCCAAACAATACATCATGAATCATGCCTATGATATCCATTATGGAGCTCGCCCAATGAAACGATACATTGAACGATACATCGAAGTCCCCATCAGTAAGTTAATTATCGAAGGACAGATTCTCCCTCAAAACATTGTTCACGTATCGATTCAACAAGATGATATCGCATTTGATATTGAAAAAAAATCCTAGGAATCCTAGGATTTTTCTATATCGTATTATTGGCCCAATCATTCATGAATACAATCAACTCATCAAATCGGGGACTGCGGGCATTTCGAACATAAAAACCACTCGTAGACATGCCACATAACAGTGCTTCATCCGGTGTCACGCCCAGTAACATACCAAGCATGAATCCGGCATTAAAGTTATCTCCAGCACCGGTGGATAATTTCGGCTTCGCGATGTATGGCCCTAGTTCTTCGTAAAACACACCATCGACAACACAACATGAGCGATCAACCGGGTGAATCACGACAGCACCAATCTCCAAAAATTCATAGAGTGCTTGATTCAAATCTTCCAAGGAAATCTGCATGTTTTCCAAACTGGTTTTATCAAACAATTCCAAGACACCTGCAACATCATATGCTTCTTTTTTATTTAATCCAAGTACCACAACATAGTACTTAGAGAACTCTTTTAGCATCGACAAAAGTCTTTGTACTTCATCATCTTCACGTTTTTCTGGGTCGGCTAAATCGATAAACATATAGCGTGGTGTCGAGGATGCGGGGAGTTGTGGCAAGACATGTTCTAGCAGTTTCTTATAAATGTCCGTCATATTTGGTAGCATCGACCAGTTTACCGATGCAAATAAGTTCGCTTCACTTAATAATTGAATCAGTTTATCCAATCCAACTTCTTCAAGTAGTCGTTCGTATGTTACATCATTTAATGTCGACATTTTCCCAAGCAACAATTTTCCATCATCAAACTCCAAGGCATCGGTATGGCCATTGGTTGCGATACTATATAAATCCACTGCATCTTCCATGACACTAAACACATCATCAATCGTCGGGAATCCAAGTGCTCCAATATACGACATTGCTGGCTTATTTATCGCTAGGGCATTACACATAATTGGTCCATTGCCACCGATTTTTTTATACGTAGACACCAGTTCAATATTGGTTGATAACCCACTAGCTTTTTGAATCCGATCGGCTAATTGCGAAATCGTATCAACGCGTGTAAAATGTTCACTGTCCATTCGTTTATCGACAACATGAATAATCTCATCGACAAAACCATCAAATCCAATCACCATATTTAGTGTTGAAGGATCTTTCGTAATTAATTTTTGTGATAATTCAATCCGTTTATCCATTTTCTTACCTCGCTTTCCTATGCATCATTTCCATTATACATTATTTTTTTTAAAACCGATAAAAAAAAGAACAGATTCACCATCTGTTCTATCGTATAAATAGTCCACCAATTAATAGGGATACCATGATAATTAACGCCGGATGTACATTAAACGATGGCACCAGTTCATTCAGCAAGACAAGGATGGTCGCCACAGTGAAAAGGCCAAACACAATCCAAGTTCGACTGGTCGCAAAGTCCACACCACTAAATACACTCGACCGAGCCATACTAAATGCAACCCCTGCAATCAATACAACAACCACTGGCTTCGCTGCTGCTTGCATCCCTTTAACAAATGCTGTATCTTTATATTCTAAAAATAGTTGGAATAAGATTAAAATCGCCAGTGTACTCGGTAACAACATCCCAAGCAACGCTGCTGCCGCACCAATATATCCCCCTAAATCATATCCAATAATGACACTCATTTTTGTCGCAATTGGCCCCGGGAGCGTATTTCCCATCGCTAAATAATCTATAAACTGTTCTTCAGTTAACCACGCATGTTTTTCCACGACCTCTTCTTGGATGAGTGGAATCGTTGCTTGTCCTCCTCCAAATCCAAAGGTTCCGGTTTTCAAAAACGAGTAAAATATTTTCCATAATAAATCCATACGATTACCTCCATCTACTTACCACAATATTATACGACAGATTTCATAATATATCTAGTGGCAGAACAAAAAAAGACATCACAAGATGTCTTAAAGAACCAAGAATAGAAGATACACCACCGTGACAACAATCAGATTACTTAAGAAGTTGACAACACTATTCGTTAGATAGGGGATTCCTCGCGAGGACATCGCAACTTGATTTTGTTCAAGATGATTCACAATCACTTGATTATCCAGTTGATAGGTTCGTTGAATCGTCCCTAACAAACTATCAACAATGCTACCCAAAAAGCCTCCTGCAATAATGATCCAATGCAATTGATAGAATAACGAGATTACAATACTACCAGCTAAGGATGCGATAAAACCAATCCATGTCACGCCACCATCTTCCCCTGTTTGCAGTTGTTGTAAGGTTATGATGTGGCGTGGTTTGTGTGGTGACAACGTTCCAATTTCACTGGCCCATGTATCCGCTGTACTAATCGATAAACTGAGGAAAAAGAGTAACTGAAATCCCGCATTATTATCGATTGCATGCAAGACACTAAGGACCATCGCAATACCACCGTTGGCAAGCACTTGATACGCTGTTCTTGGTGAGTGTTTCTTCTCCTCTTTATGGAGTTTTGTGAAAAGTGAACTGCTGATAAAGAACACCAACATCGCACTCATAGATAGATACCCACCACAAACCGTTACAACGACCCCGAGAATCCATGCAGCAATCATTCCTGAAAGCGACAATGATTGTTTCACATACGCAAAAATCGAAATGCTGCTAGCAACAACCATTCCGATGATCAGTTCTGTCATATGTTCCGCAATAAACTCCATATATCCTCCTATAGCAAAAGCATCACAATATATAAAACAAGAGGAACACTTAAATTATCATATCCTCGAGGACTAAACAGTTCCACGAGCGTTGCGACCACCGCAACAATGACAACCATCCATACGGTGCTCAATAGAATAAAACCAATAATCAACGTAACGACAAACATTGTCATCGTTCCATAGACCGATTTATGATTAATCAATTGTTTTGAGGAGAATTTCAACCCCACAATCGCACTCAATCCGTCCCCATACGCCATGACTAGTATCGGTAACAGACTATACGCCCAAGCCCCTTCAATGAGATAATCCAGGAACACAACGACAAACAAGCTTATCGCATAATAGACAGTTCCAAGACTATTCCTTGTATCATCTTGTCGTTCCATTGCTGCAATCCAATGATAGCGATAACTGAGATAATTAAGAACAATAAAAGACGCTGGACCAATCAACGCAATAAGAAGATTATCAAACAACATATAAGCGAGAATAATCCAGTTACCAACACCTATATGAATAAATTTACGACTACCTTCATCGCTCAATAGACCAACCTTACCAAGTAATGCACTCACTCCAATCACTGCAAATACAAATCCATAGGAATACAGTAGTGCCATATCATCACCTCAATCTATCGTATACTAAATAACTACAAGATACTATACCATAATTTCATGAAATATTCATTATTTTCCAACGGATAATATGGTATAATAATACAAAACAACATCTATTACGATTCCCCGTAATAGAAACAAAGGAGATGACATAATGCCAGAATTTGGTGGGGGAAGTAGTTTTGTATCACTCGTAATTGCGGTTATAATGATCGTATCAATGTGGAAGTTATTTGAGAAAGCCGATTATCCTGGATGGGGAGCTATCATCCCAATCTATAATTTTTACATCCTTGTAAAAATTGCCGGATACAGTGGAATTTCGATGCTATTAATTTTTGTTCCAATCGTAAACATTGTTTATATAGTACTTGTCTATATCAATTTTGCGAAAGCATTTGGAAAAGATGGCGTATACGCCATCGGTTTGATTTTGCTCAGCTTTGTATTCTTCCCATTACTAGCGTTTGGTGATGACCAATACGTTGGTGTCTAATCACAACAAAAAAAACAGTTCAACATTGAACTGTTTTTTTATTCGTATAGATCTAAAATTATCGCTTGTTTTGGGTTGTATTTATTCACTCCAACACGTACCAATTCTCCTTCTAAAATCGCCAAGTTACGACATGTCGCCCGAGGCAAGGTACGTGTAATACGGTATTCAACGCCCTCATATTCATACGATACAACAACCCGATACTGATGGTCCCCATACCGTTCTTGTGTCATGACGAAGCCATCGACTTGATACTTCTTGTACATGGCCATCTTGTGGAGAAATGTTCGGATTATGATGATGACACCAATCAACCCACCTACTAATACGGCACCTGATATTCCGGCACCTATGTATTGTCCAGATTCTACAAACGTACCTAATGCGATAATCGACAATAATGAGATTACACTAAACAATATTGTCATTGGATTGAATCGTACTATCGATACTATTTTCATACTGATGTCCCTTCCCTGATTTGTTCAACTTTCTGAAATAATTTTGTATAGATTGGAATCATTCGTTCTTCATCAATAACGTCAAACACCTCATCCATCGAAAACCATTGGATGGCGGAGTGTTCTTCTGGATTTACAGCGGGTGTTTCCGTTTCATCTGCGACCAATAAATAGGTCACATTCAAATGAAGATGATCCGGTACAAACAACCCCTTCTTGATGTGGTTGGTAACATGAATGATATCCACCCCAAGAATCTCATCATTATATGGGCGAATATGTACTAATCCTGTTTCTTCATGCGCTTCTTTTAACGCGACACGCAAACAATCACCATCCCCATCATTATGGCCCCCAATCCAGCCATAGGAATCATAGATATTATGATGCGCAAACAAGACCTTGTCCAACGTTTCATTCACGACAATGGCACTACTTGTCACATGGGCAACCAAATTACTCCGATCAAGAGCATCCGCGTTCTTATCAATAAAATCCAGCATCGCTTGTTTGTCCATCATTTCTTGTTCATTCACCGGTTGATACTGACGTAATTTCTCGTACATAACATCACCTCATATGATAGCATTATACCATAATCAAAAAAAAGAGGCTACCCTAGAGAAGGTAGCTCTTGATGTTTTTTATAAATCACACGAAGCTCATAAATAATGGCGAATAAACTAAGTACTCCTGCAATCAAATCAGCGGATGCAAAGGTATACCATAGTCCATTGAGATCAAAAATCGACGTTAAGATTAGCGCGATTGGTACAAATAGTAAGAATTGTCGCGACAATGCTACCAACATCGCCCGAATTGGATACCCTAGCGATTGATACAGACTACCGAGCAATATTTGAAATCCAATTACGACAAATCCAATGGAAATGATCCGGAAGATGCGAGCTCCGTTATCAATAAAGAACGGAAGATTCTCCTTACTAAATGCTGTGAAAATAAGAGGTGCCATCAATTGAACAAACAAGAACGCCATCAAGAAATACACAACGGAAATCTTAATCGCAAAAATGATGACATCATGAAGCCGTTTATAGTTTTTCGCACCGTAGTTAAATCCCGCCACAGGTGCCAGACCCTGATTTAATCCAAAAGCCGGAAACAAGATAAACATGATGACGCGATTAATCGTTGTATAAATCGCTTGATACATCGTAATATCATCACCACCATAACGGATAATAACGCGAAAGATATACACCATCAAGAATGCTCCAATCCCATTTCGTAAAAAGGTTGGGAAGCCAATCTTAATGATTTCCCATATGGTGTTTAGATCAATGTCCAACCACTCTTTAACATTCATATGAAGTTCGGATTGATTCGATTGTGATTGTAAAAAGATATATGTAAAGCCAACAATCTGTGAAATAACGGTCGCGATGGCCGCTCCACGAACCCCCATATCAAGAACAAAGATAAAGATCGGATCAAGAACAATGTTCAACCCTGCCCCAATAATCATCGAATACATCGCAATTTTCGCGCGTCCTTCAGCTCGGGTTAGACTGTTTAACACCATTGACATCGTTAGTGGTGCCAACCCAATCAATATCACACTCAGATAATCGATACCGTACTGCATATTATCTTCATTTGCACCGAAGAACTCCAGTAATGGACGGATAAAGAAAAAGCCAGTTATCGAAAATATCAACGCCACAATTAGATCAATCCGAATAGCCGTGTTGGCCACATGCCGCATTTGCTCATGATCTTGTCGACCATATGCTCGGGAGAATACCGATGCCGCACCAATACCAAACATCAGACCAAATGCCATGATAATAACTTGCACTGGGAATGCAAATCCAAGTGCAGTAATTGCAACCGTTCCAACACCCTGTCCAACAAAAAAAGTATCCACCAAATTATATAGTGCATTAATCACCATACCAGCGGTAGCAGGTAAGGCTAATTTAATTAGTAATTTTTTTACATCGTATTGTCCTAGCAGTTCTGAACGTGTCATTGTTTCCATCAAATCACCTTGTTTTTATTATACATCTTCCTCTACAATACACAAACTAATTATTGTTCTATCCAACCTCGTACTTGAGTATAAAAGAAAACACGTTATCACGTGTTTGTTATTTTATTGGTGCGGTCGATGGGATTTGAACCCACACGTCAAAGACACTGCCGCCTGAAGACAGCGCGTCTGCCATTCCGCCACGACCGCATTATGTCACATAATCCTCATGTAATAAACCATACACTAGAATATCACAATATTGTTTATGATACAAATGAGCTTGACGTTTTTGTCCCTCTTTGACAAACCCTACAGATTCCAGTAATTTTTGTGATCGCTCATTGTACTCGTATACCTCTCCTTCAATTCGCTTTACCCCACGAGAAAACAAGTCGTCAATGTACATTTGAAGAGCTATTTTGCCATATCCTTTACCCCGTTCTTTACCAAGCGCAAATCGAAGCCAAGCCATCTCGTTATGTTCATCCATATAGTCAATACGTATATAGCCGATTGGTTGTTGTTTTAGGAGAATGATTTTGTATTCCGCATCTTCACTTCCAACAGCGCGATCAATATCTTCTTCCTGTTCTTCTTCGGTCGTCTGATACGACTCATCCAATGCCATTTTTCGAAGAAAAGGATCGGTTTTCCATTGATAGATTGTCGATGCATCTTTCACCGTTGCATCACGTAATGATATCATACTCATTAGCCCACCTTCTTTGATTCTTATTGTACCATATCTTGAATAAAAAAAGACCCATTTTTTGAGTCTTTTTATCATCAATATGGTGGAGACAAGGAGGCTCGAACTCCCGACCTCATGGCTGCCAGCCATGCGCTCTCCCAGCTGAGCTATGCCCCCATCATCGACACGTGCAAAAACATTATACTTCATCTAAAAAAAGAATGCAATAAAAACCATTTACTCGGTTAAAAATTGAGCGATTTGATTGGCGCGTGTGGTTCGTCCCATCAACGTGTAGTATGTTTTCCATAATTCCAATGAATCAAGATAAATCACAGTATCATCGATGTGAATATGTTCGATTTTATCTACCTGCAGTGGACAATAGTGTGCTTCATTATTACTGTCGATCGTAAACCCACCAATGATATCCACATCAATACCATTGATAACTGCTTCGATAAACACCGTTGAATGACACTCTTGATTGTCTCGTTTATGTTGCGGTTGTATGGTGCCAATTGTTTGAATGATTGAGGATACAATCTTTTCATCTTGTTCCAAGATCATGATATCAAGATCTTGGACTTGATTAACAATACCTTTATACCAAAGTAACATCGATCCTCCTAGCGCCCACGGAATCGACTGTTTATTCAACTCTTCTGCGAGTACTATCAGTGCTTGTTCTTGTTTTGATATATCCATTTTTCTCACCCAATCATCAATCTTTAAACGTTTTTCGTTTGCGTTTCATCCTACTATACCACCCTAAAAGAATTCCTCCTAATATGGTACTACTCCCAATAAACAACCACAAAATAATACGAAATAGTGTTCCTCCTTCACCAATAGCCACCGAGAATATCACACTAAACATCGAAAATATCACAACGAATAAAAGGAATTTAAACGCCCTTTGAATCCATGGTGACAACTCTCGAAGTTGATGAACATAGATCATATCTTCCTCCAAGCGGTAAATCGGAGCTTCAATGAAATCTTCTACTGCTTGAATTCGTTCTTCAAATCGGTCATATCGATCCTGATAACGATCATAGTGGGGACATGTATTTACCGAGATATTAAGACCCTGGTAGGACTCCAGTTGCACATCATCATTAAATTCCGGATTGAATTCTTGAATGATATCCATATGTTTCCCTAACACAATACTTCCCCCACTTACCCCAATCAATAGACGATTTTTGGCAAACTCTTCAATAATCTCTCGGGCGTTAACCCGTTGAATCTGTTTCATTAAATACAGAGGATTTCCACCCCCTAATACCATCACATCGTATTGGGACAAACCCTCTATTGAATCGGTATCAAAATCAAACAACTCACTGACAAGTCCTAGTTTGGATAACTGTTCCTTCAACTCTGGAATATGTTTATCTTGTTTTTTATAGGAAGAAGCGGTCACAATGATGACCGCTTTTTCGTATGTTTTATAAATGTATTTACGTGCTAAACGAATATTACTGTCCGTAATAAAGCCGCTTGATGTCAAGAGTACCATGAGATCACCTACATTTCTTATGCAAACAATACAAGACTAATCGCCATAACAGCCATACCGGCAATCAACCCACCAATGGCGAAGTGATGTTTACCGTATTTCTCGGCAGTTGGCAATAACTCATCGAGTGAGATATACACCATAATCCCTGCTACCGATGCAAAGACAATACCAAACAATGCCTCACTTAAGACATTATATAATATGAAATACCCGATTAATGCTCCAACCGGTTCGGCTAATCCACTAAGGAAGGAATACATAAATGCTTTTCGTTTGGATCCTGTGGCATAAAATACCGGGACACTGACAGCAATCCCTTCTGGTACATTATGAATCGCAATCGCAATCGCAATCGATATCCCCAATGTTGGATCCTGTATTGCCGACATAAACGTTGCGAGTCCCTCGGGAAAATTATGAATCGCTATGGCAAGGGCACTAAACAAACCCATTCGCAACAACGCTTTTTTCTTCTTATCAACGTCATTCATCTCGGAGACATCATGAATTTCATGCGGATTCTCCGCACTTGGAACCAACTTATCAATAATCGCAATTAAGGCAATTCCACCAAAAAATGATACTGTTGTGATTAGATATGCAAATTGTCCATTAGCAAAATGATCTTCAAGGGATGCTCGTGCTTTTACAAAAATCTCGATTAATGATACGTAAATCATTACACCTGCACTAAAACCTAGAGCAACACTAAGAAATGTCTCATTGGTTTTCTTTGTATAAAATGCTAATGCACTACCAATACCGGTAGATAATCCGGCAAATAATGTTAGTCCAAAAGCAAAGAGAACTGTTTGTAAGTCCATCGATATCACCACCATCATAATTATATCATAGAAAAAAGATACCAGTGGTATCTTTCACGTTCAAATTTCATATTTTCAAGTGATATGCAATGGGGTGTAAAGCCCTAATTTACTTTTATAATCCGATTATTCGCGGCCTTAAGGAGTCGGTTCATGATCGCCTCACTATAGCTTCCTTGATGAAAGGATAGTGAATAAATGTAATCCACATCTAACGTATCCATTTCTCGTAATGCTGCAAATAAGTTCGATGCTATTTCGGCATCTTGATCCAGTCGACCAATAACAAATTGATGCTTGGCGATGAACCGATGTTTGACATCATCGGTCACAATCACACCAACACGTTGATTCTCTAGATGATGCTGCTTGGTTTGTTGGTTGATATAGGCAACAACATCATCCTTGTTTCCTTCGACAATTGTTAATAGTGCCTTTGGTGCATAGTGTTTGTATTTCATCCCAGGTGATTTTGGTGTTTGTTCTCCCAATACTTCTTGATTCATTTGCACACTAGGAACAACTTCTTGTATCATTTCATACGTAATCATCCCTGGGCGCAAAATAACTGGGGTATCGCTTGTGACATCTAATACAGTGGATTCCAGTCCTACCTCGGATTTCCCTCCATCAATGAGGATGTCAACTTTATCCTGAAAATCTTCGAGCACATGTTTAAAAAGAGTTGCAGAGGGACGGCCACTAATGTTGGCACTTGGTGCACATACAGGAACTCCTGCAATGGCAATCACTTTTCGTGCAACATCACTTCCCGGTATCCGAACACCGACTGTCTGTAGTCCACCTGTAAAATAGTGGGGAACGATCTCTTTTTTGGTAAACACCATTGTCAATGGCCCTGGCCAGAATCGTTCCATTAATGTGTTAATATAAGGTTGATCAACATCGACATATTCTTCTAAACTCGTTGTATCCACTAGGTGCATAATGAGGGGATTGTCCTGCGGTCTTCCCTTGATTGCATAAATACCATTGATACCTTCTTGATTCAGAGCACTTGCACCAATACCATATACGGTTTCCGTTGGAAAAACAACATTTCCACCACGTTGAAATGTTGTTTGGATATCACGTTGCACTTCTTGACGTTGTAAGTCATCCACAGTATATATTCTTGATTTCATACAAATACCTCGTTGCTCTAAACTACGTTACCTATTCTATTATACCAAATTCTTATCTTCAAGAACGAATTATTTTATTTTACTATATAATAGAGAGACTCAGTCTCTCTTTTATAAAACGCGCTTCAGAAAATGTTGTAGTTTAGGATTGGTTGGATTTGTAAATACGGTAGTACTATCATCATCAACAACAATCTCACCATCTTCCATGTAAATCACACGTTCACTTATGTCCCGAGCAAATTCCATTTCGTGCGTTACAACAATCACAGTAAAATCTTCACGAACAACATCACGAATTACGCGGAGTACTTCTCCAACCATCAACGGATCCAATGAACTTGTTGGTTCGTCAAACAAAATGATTTCTGGATCCATCGCCAAGGTTCTTGCAATCGCAACGCGTTGCTTCTGTCCTCCAGATAAACGGTTTACGCGTCGGTCGCGAAAGGCCAGTAGGCCAACTTTCTCCAAATAATGGAGTGCCCGTTCTTTTGCTTCTTCTTTGGATCGTTTTAAAATCAATTCCTGTCCAATCGTGATGTTTCGCAAAACACTCATATTATCAAACAAATTGAACGATTGAAACACCATCCCAATACGACTACGGATGTGATTGATGTTCACATGGCGGTTGGTTAAATCCTGATCGCGATAAAACACCTGTCCATCACTGACGGCTTCCAATTGATTTAAACAACGAAGCAATGTACTCTTACCGCTACCAGATGGACCGATAATGGACGTAACAGTCCCCTGTTCAAACGCAATCGTAATACCTTTTAATACGTCCTCTTGATCAAACCGTTTTACGAGATTTTTCGTACGTAAAATGTTCATAGTGTCGCCCCCGTATCCAATTGATTATCGGGAAGATTCGTCGTTGTATTACGATTCATCCTAGCGACCACGGCATTTAAGATTCTCGTTGTTATGAGTACGATAATCAAGTAGATAAACGCGACAATAACAAACGATTCCGTATAACGATAATACGTTCCAGCAACGCTTCGACCCATATAAAATAGTTCGCCAACACCAATAACACTAAGAACGGCAGTATCCTTGATATTGATAACAAGTTCATTCCCGATGGCTGGCACCATATTCCGAACAACCTGGGGAAAAATAACGTGAATATATCCTTGGCCTTTGGTCATCCCAATCGAACGAGCGGCTTCCATTTGGCCAGGATCGATGGAGTTAATTCCAGCACGTAACACTTCAGATAAATAGGCGGCAGTATTTAGTGTTACAACAATAATACCAGCTAACATTAACTCCAACCTGAGACCAAGCATGGCCAATCCATAATAGAAAATCATCGCTTGTACAATCATCGGCGTCCCGCGAAAGAACTCCACATACGATAATCCGACAATATTGCCAATTCTCTTAAGTACTATAGAGATCTTCGCATCGCGAGGGTCGCGATCACCCAAGCGTAAAACCGATAGCAAAAAGGCGACCAAAAGTCCAAGAAATGTCCCAACAACAGCAATGACTATCGTAAAACGAATACCACTTAGATACAGAGGGTACTCCTCTTGTATTAAGAACCAGACAATTTCAAAGAAGCCTGATGGCATAATTGCTAACATGTGAATCTACTCTCCGATTGGTTGTCGATCAGAAGCAGCATCCATCCATTGTTCCCGTGTATCTTGATCCAATAATGCTAAGGCATCATTGATGGTACCGACAAGTTCCTCTTCACCCAGACGAACTGCAACAGCCACGGTTACTAATGTATCATCAACGACAAATCCATTACCATCGGTAAACTCGACAATCGCTAGTGATGGGTTGGCTTCGACAATGGCTTCTGCTACAGGTAATTCTGTCACCAATGCATCGCTCACACCACTGGATAGATTAATGACCAACTCACTTGTTTGTGCCAATGCTAGCAGATGATTCACATCATCAATTTGATCAATTAAATCATCTTGAATCGTATCTTGTTGCGCAATGACATTTGCACCAGAAAAATCACTTAATGATGTCGCATCCACGAAGTTCCCATCTGCTGCGACAACCATCACCGTATTCACACGATAATACTCATCCGAGAACAATACGCTTTCGGCACGCTCTGCCGTGGGGCTCATCGCTGATATAATGACATCAATCACACCACTTTGTAACGCAGGAATCAAACCTGTCCATTCAATTTTTTTAATAACGAGGTCCATGTCCAATTCATCGGCGATATGATTCGCAACATCGACATCGTATCCATCACAATACAAATCGGAATCAAACAGTGCTACAGTATGATCATTTTCTTCACTAGTTGTCCAATCAAACGGCGCATACGCACACTCGATACCAACCACTAATGTATTCGCTTCTTCTGCTTGTTGACAAGCGCTTAGGAGGAATACAATCCCAAGCATTAATACGGTTACTACTCTGTTCATTTTTTGTCTCCTAGACTATTGTATTTCACAAAAATAAAGAAAGAGCGTCCATTTGGACGCTCGTAACAAACAATAAGCAAATTGTTCATTTAGCGCCACTACACAATTGTAGGAGTGTCATGAGTATTTCTCATGACCCCATATCATCAAGAATGTCTTCTTGAGATATTCGGCGATGGTTACCTTTCAGGTGTTTCGCAGTCTACCGACTCCACACCATACTCATTTGCATCGCTGCCTCTAAATTTTTATGATAGTCAAATCTTACACGATGTTTGTATCAAATGTCAATACAACTTTGGATGTAAGTGTTTTCTATCCAACAAGAAAAGAGGAACACGAGTCCTCTTTTTAGCTTCCTACTTATATTCTATTCCACTTCGTTTTCAATCGATGTGACGATATATCCAGCAACATACTCCTGGTTTTCTTGATTGGTAACCATCGCAGGATTGTCCCCTTTTTGTTCCCCATAATATCCAAAGTATGCATGATTACCACCCGGGATTATATGTTCCGTGTAGTTCGCAAGTGTATTCCGATTTTCATAATACGCCTCATTATCCAATAGATTTTCTTCACTTCCAACAAGTAATAATGTCACCGTATCCCCTACATCACTAATCGGATACGACCCCATAATAACTAACATGTCATAGTCCAATCGACTGGCGTTCATTGACGCAACAACGCCACCCAAACTGTGACCCATAATTACATTGTTTTTATCCGCTTCATAAAACTGATTGGCGCGATATGGAAGTAGTATCGCAAGGTTGAATGGGTTCTTCACAATCGTTACTTTATACCCTTCTTGAGCAATCAAGTACGCCAAATACTCATAGGCTCCTGTATCGACTTTTCCACCTGGAATAAGAATAATATTCGTATCATAGGATTCTGTTTCATACACGATGGATTTCGATGTTTCACTTCGGGTTAACCCTTCGATATCAACAATCGCATCATACATCTCTGGTTCGGCATAGTAACTACTCATCGTGTAGACTGTGAGGATTGTGAAGAATCCAAGAGTAGCAATCAAGACTCCGCCAATGGTGTTCTTCACCCAGGGTTTCACTGGTAATTTGATCCAACCATAAATCATGTAGACAAAGACAAACACAAGGCCATATTCAATAAAGGGAATACGAACGACTTCATTGATTTCATAGAATGCACGGTCATTAAACAATCCAGAATATGTAGCTAAAGCAATCAATACAAACAATCCTTGCATGATATGAATTGTTGTCTTGTTAAGTCCTAAGCCATAGATTTGCGTGATAAAGAAGATTGTGGCGAAGCCAAACAGGAACATTGCCCACGGCGCATTTCCCGAATACAATGCCACGGCGGTTCCATGGAATAGCACCATCACTTCAAGCGTTACATTAAAGTATTTATTTTGATGCAGTTTTGTTCGGGCAAAGGACATTTGAATGAACAATAAGTACATATAGAAGAATCCAACAATGTGCCACGATGTATTCTCCATCGGATGATACCAGAAAGTAAAGATGGTTGCGAGGGCAATGTAAATACCATGATATTTCATTACCGCCCGTGTTGATTCTTTGGGAAAAGGCATTTTCTTACCGAAGAACAATCCTCTTCTGCGGTTCTCAATGATTAAAATTAACACCAACATCACAATGACACTACCTTGCGAACTCCATACAGGAGTATCTTGGGCTAAGGCATCATACCACAGCCATGTATGAATGTAATGCAAAACAATGAACAAGGCATTGGTTACAAGCAAATAGACATTGTATTTGGTATATCCATCTTGTTTCTCTGCCTGATGTTTTTTTAGTTGATTTAGTAGATATACTACGGATCCAAAGTGTGCAAAGAACAATACCCATGCGGTAACTCGTGCAACCATTGATTGATCAATCGCCCGGAATTTCCATAGATAATAGTTAAATCCATAATCATAGATTTCCGGATTCGGATAAAAATCATAAATCGATGTCGGCATCAACAGAATGACCAGCGAGAACACTACACCACCGATCAATGAATAGAGAAATAATTTATCTAACTTACTCATGAAGTCACCTCTTTATACAATATCATTCGTCTTTATCACATTATATCAAAAAAACGATCTAAGCACACGCTTAAATCGTTTGGTTTTCTATTTTATTGTTCTTTATCTTCATTGTCTGAGGGTGTGACTTTGTTGACAAAATCGTTGATTTCTTTCTCAAACCCATCAGAATCAATTGTTCCATCTTTCTTTGCCTGTAAGGCTTTATGAACGATATCTTGAATATCTTTCGCCTTTACTTTTTTATTTTTATATTTGGACGAGTACTGTTTTCCGATATTCGCATACTTGTCTCCATAATTTCTACTAATACGTTTCTTCGACTTTGTTTTTCGTTTGATTCGGAACAATTTGACAAACAGCAGCCAGTATATCACGTACAAAATAGCAGCAGGAATTGCCAAGACTAAAACCAAAGCAATAACTAGAATAACAAACAATATATACAGTATCGCCAACAAGATATCAAAAATCATCATTTGTCCACCTCTTAGTTTCATAAGATATGTATATTATACCATGTTTTCTTATATAAAAAAGAAGACACTTATTAAAGTGTCTATGTATATCAAATATGGAGGTCCCGACCGGATTTGAACCGGTGATCACGGAGTTGCAGTCCATTGCCTTAGCCACTTGGCTACGGGACCAAAAGTGTCCGTTAAATATTATAGTATCTTTAGGGTTAAAAGGCAAGTGTTTTTCCCAGTCATTTGTGGAAAAAGATGGAACCGTTTCAATGTTAGTGAATATTATTTTTATGATATACTATAGATACTAAATACAATCCATAAGGACGGAAAAATCAATGAAATCCTATATCACATCAAATCTTCAGTTCACCGCACATTCACAAGCTGAGAAAACCGCATATGTACAGTTTTCTTCGTATCGGATTACAATCTTTACGAATCAATTATTTCGGATTGAATATGATCCAAGCAAGCAATTTGAAGACCGCCCCACACAAACCGTATGGCACCGAAACATCACCGTACCATTTGAGGTCTCATCAAATGATAGTGTTCATACAATCACTACAAAGAACTGGGTTATTGCTTTAGATGAGTCGAAGGATCAACTAGATGGTTTAACGATTACGTCAATTGATGGGAAGACAACTATAACCTATCCCGATAGTGATTCAAAGAACTTGAATGGGACTCATCGTACACTTGATATGGCAAACGGAGCAATTGATCTAGAACCTGGTCTTCTGTCAAAACGTGGCATCACGATATACGATGATTCTAGTAGTGTCGTCTTTGAACAAGGTGAGATTGTCGGTGTCAATAATAATGAAATCGATTTGTATGTATTTGGTTATGGACATGACTATGAACAGGCAATCAAAGATTTTTATTTAGTCAGCGGCAAAACGCCTTTGATTCCCAAGTATGTATTTGGGAACTGGTGGAGTCGGTATTGGAATTATACCGATGAAACCTATAAAGCGGTAATCAATAATTTCCAACAACGTAATATTCCCTTAAGTGTTGCCATTATTGATATGGATTGGCACATTACCAATGTCCCTCAAGAATTACGTGGAGGGTGGACTGGTTACACATGGAATAAAGACTTATTCCCTAACCCACAAGCCTTTATGGATTGGCTCCATGAAAAAGGTCTTAAAATCTCAATGAACCTCCATCCTGCCGATGGCATTCGTCCCTTTGATGATTGCTATGAAGCGGTTTGTAAACGGATGGGAATTGATCCAAAAGATAAACAAATCATTGATTTCGACTTAACAAACCCTTTGTTTATCGAAGCATACTTTAAAGACATTCATCATGTGTTTGAAGATCAAGGTGTCGATTTCTGGTGGATAGATTGGCAACAAGGAACTCAGTCAAAAATGAAAAACCTCGATCCTCTATTCGCCTTAAATCACTATCATTTTATCGATGGGTTAAATCGAGGTAAGGACCACTATTTTATCTTCTCCAGATGGAGTAAACTCGGTAGTCACCGCTATCCAATCGGATTTAGTGGCGACACCTTTACCACTTGGGAATCCCTTGACTTTCAACCCTACTTCACTGCCACTGCATCAAATGTAGGGTATGGATGGTGGAGCCATGATATCGGTGGCCACCAAGGTGGAACCCATGATGAAGAACTCTACACCAGATGGGTTCAACTAGGAGTCTTTAGTCCCGTGATGCGGCTTCACTCAACCAAATCCTATTATAGTCGCCGTGAACCATGGCGCTATAATCAAGAAGTCGAAACAACGGTGAAGCACTTTATGCAATTACGCCATCAAATGATTCCCTATCTTCACACCTTTAATCATCTTCATGCAGATGGAGAGTTACCACTCATTCGACCTTTATATTATCAATGGCCTAATGAGAAAAAAGCCTATAAATATACCAATCAGTATTTCTTTGGTACTGAACTAATGGTTCGCCCATTCACCAGTAAAACAATCAAGAAATTACGTATGGCAAAGGAACAGGTATGGTTCAAAGACGGAGGATGGTTCCACTTCTTCAGTGGGGAATACATCACAAATCCAGGAACCTATACATTCTACGGTTGCATGCGTGATATCAACGTCTTTGCCAAAGAAGGAGCAATCATCCCATTTGCATCCAATCATGAAAATGGATTGGACGACTTGCCAGCGTCTTTAGACATCCATCTCTTCCCAGGAAACAATAATGTGTTTACCTTAATTGAAGATCAAGATGGTGTTGTATATAAAACCTCATTCACACTGACATGCACAGAAACCAGTATGACCCTTATGGTTCAAACAACCCCAAAACTATCAAAAAACAGAACATTCAATCTCCTATTTCGATCTGTGGATATAAAGAGTACTGTTGCAACAGATTCAGCCTATGAAACAACCAAAGATTCGTACAACAATACATTACGTATACAGGTACCTTATGATATGGACACACCACTTGATATGACAATCACAAGTGACAACACAATCCTATCAAATCCATTTTCCTTCACTGAAGAGATTATGAATAGTATCGATTTATCGGCACTGGATACCGAAGAGAAAAATGAGATTGGTTATATTGATATCGTAAAACCACAAGAAAGTCGAGGATGGTTATCTTGGGATAAACCACTTGATGAAAAGGTAGACGATATTGATCAACTCAAGATTCCAAAATATGCGAAAAAGTTTATATATAAAACCGCACAAAGAGCACTAAAAAACGACGAGTAATCGTCGTTTTTATATGGTTTTATGGGGAAGAAAATGTTTGTATACCCGAAGGACTCGTAACGTATTCCAGCGACTCGACGACCCTGGCTTTTCCATATCGAAATGAACTTTACCAGAATGTTTATTCTGCAGTGGCCACGTTCCATCCTTTCGCTGCTTCTTCTCTAATATTACAAACGCATCGGCCATTCGTTCATCGTAGGTGATACCTGCTTCACGCATCGCATCAAGAGCTCGTAGGATGTCATACTTCCATCGTGGTGGATACGATAGCATCGTAAATTGCTTTTTGATAACTTCACCTGTATGATCGGATTTAAACAAACGATGCATCAACATAAACTCGATGGCTTCTTCTCGCATCCGGATAACGTCATCTTTCTTGTAGTTATACCCATTTTGAAGAAACGAATTAAATCCTTCTACCATGGATACCGTTGAATGCAGAGAACTATGTCGTGCCCCGTATTTCTCATAATTATAGTTACAGTTAAACCCGCCGTCTGGCAATTGTTGGGAAATGATAAAATCAATGACGGACTTTAGTTTCTCCTCGGCAATCCCAAAATAACACATAAAGTATAAACTCATCCCATTGATGCAGACATCACTAAATTCCCAATGTTGGGGATTGGGTGTAATTCCTCCGTCATTGGTTTTATAATCATCTGCAATGATATTACATATTCGCAATATGGATGGATTTGGTTTGATATTAAGTCGTCGCAATTCCATCAATGTATAATGGGTGCTTATCCATTTATAGTGATAATATCCTCCACCCCAGTGCCCGTTATCTTGTTGTAAATCAAGTAGTTGTTTTCCCCAACCTTCATACGTTATGCGATTTCTCAGGCTTTCGTTGTCATCGTCTAACAGATCACGATGAACTTGATATTGGATACTTACATCCCCTTCAAGTAACCATTTGATTCGATCCATAACATCAACTCCTCTCTTTCATTATATATGAAAATAACGACGAATGCATTCGTCGTTTTATTGTTTTGGTCGGGATGACAGGATTTGAACCTGCGACCTCTTACTCCCGAAGCAAGCGTTCTACCAAGCTGAACTACATCCCGTGTTCTATATTATAACAAAAAATAAGTAATAAAAAAATGATGATTTCTCATCATTTTGTACTTTTCATGGTCGGGATGAAAGGATTTGAACCTTCGACCTCTTGGTCCCAAACCAAGCGCTCTACCAAGCTAAGCTACATCCCGAAAAGTGGCGCGCCCAAGAGGAGTCGAACCCCTAACCTCTTGATCCGTAGTCAAGCACTCTATCCAATTGAGCTATGGGCGCATTTGATGGCGGTCCAGACGGGACTTGAACCCGCGATCTTCGGTGTGACAGACCGACATGTTAACCACTACACTACTGGACCACGAATTCGAGCAGCAAAAAAATTATATCATACATAGTAGTGCAAATCAATACTTTTTTTGTCGTTTTCCATAATACCAAATTCGTTTCTTAGATGCAAGTGATATAAATCAATAATTTCATTTATTGTGGCCGTCAAACTGATGTTTATCAAGTCGCATATAGACAATCTCTGAATTCTCTTTTTCGATGATAAATCCGCATTTTTTAAGCAGGTGAATTGCCCCCTGATTATCACTAGCAACATCATCGACTACGATTGTTGCATGCGGCGTGTTAAACAAATATTCTAGATAGGCATTTAATGCATGATATCCGTGTTGATGACCACGCATACTAGCAAGTACTTTGATATTTAAGTGATGCGTAATCAAGTCACTTGAGCGGGAGGATACTTCACCGATAAACTCATGATTATTATTGTAAATGTGATAATAGACATAATGGGGATCATCTATACAGTATCGCTCATAAAAAGACATCCACTCCTCTTTCGGAAATACGATGGTTCCACCCCACTTTTTATTAAATGCCATGGTCTCCTCATCTTCCCATAATCGTTTTGTATACATTAAATCATCATAAGTTGGTTGTTTTAGGTATCCTTGTCTATAGGAAATTTTCATAGTATCACCACACCTATTATAACAAAAAACCTAGTATCTAGGTTTTTGTTTTAGTATTTTTTCCTACGTACGGACCCGTCCGCCTTGTGAATTACAAAGCTAATGCCTCGTTCTTTTTCCAGTTGTTCCGCATAATCAATCGCTTCTTTTTGAGTATCAAAGCGTTTTAATGCACGATCGGCTTTCCCCTTTTTCAACTGCCATCCACCCTTTGGATGCTTTGTAATGTGATATGACATTTTACGTTCTTTTTTGGGTTCTTCTGTCGTTGGTTCGACCTCTTCTGAAAGGGCTTCGGCTATTCCTTTTTCTAGTCTATTTACTTCTTCTTCAGCAGCATCAACGGCTTCTTCAAATGGGCGTGGTACATCTTCTACTTTACGCTCTTTTTTTACAGGTTCTTCTGGTTGTTTGACATGCTTTTTCTTACGACGTTTAAATAATCCAAACATTTCTCTATCTCCTTTATATATTCTTCTAACTTTAGTATACTCTTGTATTAATATTGTTTTCAACTGATATACGAATAAAAAAAGCCACCGCAGTGGCTTTTTAAACTATTGATTAAGTAATCCTTTTGATTCAAAGAAGTTAAGTAATGCATTCAATCCGATACCAACAAGAGCTGCTAAACTCATACCAGTTAAACTTACTGCATCATTTAGTGGAAGGCTTGCTCCACCTAGTCCAATAACCAACATTGTCGCAACAATAATTAAGTTTTTCATGTTTCCTAGATTGACCTGAGATTTAACAAGAACTTTTACTCCATTTCCAGCAATCAATCCATATAATACGATTGTCATTCCACCAATTACGGCCCATGGAATACTGTTTATGAAAGCCTGAATATAACCAAAGAATCCTAGTGAGATCGCAAACAATGCAGCAAGACCAGTTACATATACGCTTCCAACTTTTGTCATCGCAACAACTCCAGTATTTTCACCATATGTCGTATTGGCTGGACCACCAAGTGCTCCACTGATTGCAGTTGCAATACCATCCCCCATTAAGGTTTTATCTAATCCTGGATCCGTGATAAAGTCTTTTTCACAAATTTCTCCTAAAACTGTATGATCACCAATGTGTTCCGCAATTGTTACAAAGGCAATTGGTGCAAACATTAATACCGAAGACCAATTTACTGCATAAGTACCTACGATTGAAAAGTTTGGTGCTTGGAAGAATCGATAATTGGCAAAGGTATCAAAATCAACAAGACCTAGTGCGGCTGCAAAAAGGTAACCTACTAATACTGCAATAATGAATGGAACAATTTTTACAAATCCTTTTCCTAAGAGGCTAATTGCGACAACAGTGGCAAAAGTTACAAAGGCAACAAGGGGTATTTGCCATCCTGCTCCTCCTCCTAATCCAGCACTACTTATTGCAACAGGTGCCAATCCTAACCCGATTATAATAATCATTGGTCCGATAACAACTGGAGGTAACAGCTTTTTAAGCCATTCGCTACCAACGAATTTGATGATTAACGCTACAACAACGTAGATTAACCCTACGATAATCAAGCCTATAAATGCGCTACTGTAGACATCTTTAAATGTAAACAAGCCATCATTTACAGCATCCATAACACCATACACTCCTGCATCAGCATCTCCCCATATCGTTGAGAACGTATGCACTTCACCATTAACTGTAACGTTCAGTGCATTAGCACTATTTAAAACACTGGCGATAATCGCAGCAATATATGCAAAACTACTTCCTAAATAAACCGGTGCTTTTCCTTTTGTTGATACGATGTAAATCAGTGTACCAAGTCCACTTGCTACTAACGCAACCCCAACATCTAAACCGGTTAATAATGGTACTAATACAGTTGCACCAAACATTGCAAATACATGTTGTAAACTAAGTACTACCCATTGTCCTATACTACTAGGACGTTCTTGAATCCCTACGATTAAATTGTTTGTTTTTTCCACTTTCTTTCTCCTTTTCGTTTTTTTGGTATAAAAAAATTCTAAGTCGAAAGACATAGAAAGTGTTCTTCATAATATAGAGGACATACCCGTCCTATTTTATGAATTCCTTACTAGTCTCTCTGGACTACCTTAAAGGTATTCTATAAGCATACTACCACACTAGAATGGGGATGTCAATCAGTGTTTTGTATAATTATTGTAATTACAATTTTGATTGTTTTGTGGTCAATAAAAAAGAACTGAGACTCAGTTCTCTTCTTATTCCAACTCTCCTTGCCATAAACCATGTAGATTACAGAATTCACGGGCAAACACTTGTTTTCCTTTGTCAACTTCAAATTCTGCTTCTGGTTTATCTCCTGGTTGAAACTCATGTTTTCCAACCATTTCACCATCGACATAGAGTTCGACATATTCAATGTAATGAATATCATCCATTGGATGTAGTGATGGCTTACCAACCGTTACCCGATATCCTGTTTCTAGTTCTTGTACCCATGGTACATGACGCTCTTCATTGACGTTTCCAGTTAATACTTCCATTCATCATTCCTCCTCTTTTATCTACTTTTATTATACGCCAGGCCATATCCTTTTTCAAATTAATTTCTATTCAAAACTACGAATACACGGTATACTAGAATAGTAAGGAGAGTGAACAAATGAAAATCATTGAAACAAAACATGCCCCCAAAGCAGTTGGTCCCTATAGTCAAGGAATTGTCGCAAATGATACATTATATGTGTCAGGTCAAATACCGTATGTTCCTGAAACCATGACACCAGCAGGAGATGATATTCAATCACAAACAAGACAAAGCTTGATGAATGTCCTGGCAATTGTGAAGGAAGCAGGATTCCAAAAAGAGAACATTGTTAAGTGCGGTGTGTTTTTAAAAGACCTCAGCATGTTCGGTGATATGAATGCCATTTACGCAGAAATATTTGGCGATCATAAACCTGCTCGTTTTGCTGTGGAAGTAGCCCGATTACCACTGGACGTTTTGGTGGAAATCGATGCGATTGCCGTGAAAGAATAGTACTATTTGTAGTACTGTTTTTTATTTAGAAAGGTAACCACTTTACTTAACATTTTTTGCTTTTCAGTTTATAATATTTATGAATAACTATAATGATCAGGAGGTCCCCAATGAACTTGATTTCGGAACTTCGAAGGCAACCTCGTCTTCGGCAACAAGTATTTATGTTATTGGCTTTACTAATCGTCTTAGGATACGCAAGTATCATCTTTGGTGGTACGGTATGGCTGATTGCCTTGGTATCGATTGTATCATCCATTCTCGTTGAATTTGGATTCTTTAAAACACGCAAATTACCCCTCACGTTAAGCATCATCATCACTCCACTCATTTATGTTTTACTATTACCTCCAACCATTCCTCTATGGATGGCTGTTGTTGGGAGTGTTTTTGGTACATTCTTTGGAAAGAGTTTATTTGGTGGCGAAGGTGCCTATATCTTCCCTCCCGCTGCGGTAGGTGTTTTGTTTTTGATCATCACCTTTCCCGCAGAACTTAACACGATGTGGCTTCATCCCTCAACGGGACAAATTCAAACCTATACTGCAGTAAGCAGTTTACCCTTCAACCCATTTCCCCTGTCCGTGAATGAACTTCTACTTGGTTTTAGTGCGGGTGCAATCGGGGAAACCGTTCGCTTAGCGATTATGGTTCTCGGTGTTTTGTTAATGTTATTACGAACCATCGACTATAAGATTACCCTCAGTTTTTTAATTTCCATAGTAGTTGTACAAGTGATTATGAATGTCTTTGCTGGTCCATTTGATCCCTTCTATTCACTCATTACTGGAACCGTACTATTCGCCTCAGTCTTTCTTATCACCGATGAGACTGTCGCTCCAAAAAACACATGGGCGAAACTATTATACGGGCTTGGTTTAGCAATCATCACCATCATCATCCGGATGTTTGCGGCGTTTCCTGAAGGTGTCATCTTTGCCGTCATCATCATGAGTGCGATTTCACCGATGTTGGATAGTCTCTTCACAAAGGAGAAATCCGTATGAGTGAACAAGTAAAAACGATTCTCTTCATCTTGATACTCGGTGTGTTCACATCGGTCATATTACTCGGTATGGACCTAATAACCGAAGAGCGCATCATTGAAAACGAAGAGGCCTTAAAAGAAGCTGCCATCTTAGATGGATTTGAAATCTCTTACTCCCCATCCAGTATCAATGAAACCTTCACCGAACATGTTACGATTGAAGAAATTAACGAGTATACATTTTATACCGACACCGATACCGGTCGTATTAGTTTTTACTTCGAAGGTAGTGGTTTATGGGGTCCAATCACAGGAATCCTAACGCTTGAAAGCGACTTTGAAACCATAGCCCATATTAGTGTTTTAGCACAAGAAGAAACACCGGGGCTTGGAGGTGTCGTCGGATCGCGAGAATACTTGGATATGTTTGTTGAAAAAGAAATGGAAATCAGCATTGTGAAAACAACACAGCCTCTAACAAATTCTCAAGTCGATTCGATTACAGGAGCTACGAGAACCAGTGACTTATTTGAAATAGTATTAAATGAAAATTATCGCGAGTACCTTGCTGTATGGCAAGCGAATCAGGAGTAGGTGATAGCTATGAAACAACGATATAAATACACAAAATCATATAATATCTTTAAACGTGGACTAGCTGCAGATAATCCGATTGCCATCGCTGTACTCGGAATATGTAGTGCCCTTGCAGTTACCAATCGCGTTGAAAATGCGATTGCCATGGGACTGGGTGTTACATTTGTTATCATCGCCTCCAGTCTTACCGTCAGTGCGATTCGTTCCTTTATCCCAAATAAAGTACGAATGGTAACCTATATGGTGATTATCTCCTCTTACGTTATAGCTGTCCAAATGTTTTTAGAAGCATTTTATCCTTCGATCGCATCCCAACTCGGTGCTTACGTTGGACTGATTATCACCAATTGTATCGTCATGGGTCGAAGTGAAGCATTCGCCTCGAAAAATCCGATTAAATACTCGATTGTTGATGGACTGGCTAGTGGACTTGGATACACTTATGTTCTGATTGCCGTATCTATCATTCGTGAATTACTCGCCTTTGGAACGATTCTAAACTTCCAAGTTGTCGGTGACAACTGGGTTAACTGGGTATCGATGGCGATGGCTCCAGGTGGATTCTTCGTTCTCGGACTATTCATTTGGCTCATCCGTGAACTAACCAAAAATTATGAGGTGACAACCTAGGAAAGGAGACACACAATGAACAATATTATTGAAATCTTTTTTGCATCCATTTTGAATCACAACATTGCGTTGATCTACATCCTTGGTATGTGTCCTTTAATAGCGATATCAACCAATGTCAAAAACGCCAAAGGTATGGGATTAGCCGTCATCTTTGTCGTAACATTAACCTCGATTATCAATTATCCGATTTATATGATTCTAAAAAGTGCCGATGCGACGCAACTATCTTTACTGGTATTCATCATCACCATTGCGGCAACGGTACAATTCTTAGAAATGTTCTTGGAGAAATTTATCCCAAGACTCTACAACTCATTTGGAATCTACTTACCACTGATTACGGTAAACTGTGTCGTTCTCGCTGTCAGTTTATTCTTTGTCACCCGGGAATACACCTTTGCCGAGACCGTTTCATTTAGTCTAGGTTCCTCCGTAGGATGGCTATTTGCAATTGTATTACTCGCAGCAATAAGAGAAAAAATGGCGACCCAAAGTAATGTCCCCAAAGGCCTTATGGGTAAAGGAATGACCTTTATCATTCTTGGAATCCTTGCCTTAGCCTTTATTGGATTTACGGGTATCGCCAGTGTATAAGGAGGTAACCCTATGAATTTCTTTGTTCCCATAATCATTATTGGTGTCCTTCTTCTCATTACCGTTTTGTTGCTTGTGATTGATACATTGATTGGTAATGATGCCGATCATACTGTTACGATCAATGATGAACAAGTTATCCACGTCAATGCCGCAGACACTTTACTCAATACCTTAAATAACGAAAAAATCTTTCTACCTTCTGCTTGTGGTGGAAAAGCCACATGTGGTGCATGTAAATTTAAACTGATTGATGGCGGACCTGAAATGTCTCCTGTCGAAGCACCACTTCTCTCACCTGAAGAACAGGAAAATAATGTTCGTCTCGCATGCCAAACAAAAGTACGCAGTAGCATGAAAATCGAAGTTATGCGCGAACTGTTAAATGCGCAAGAATATAGTGCCAAAGTGACTGCGATTGAAGATTTAACCTATGACATAAAACTAGTTCGTTTGGAACTAATCGAACCAAGAACCATGGATTTTAAGCCAGGACAATACGCCCAGATACGTGTGCCAGGAATGGAAATTGAACGAGCGTATTCAATAGCTTCAAATCCAAAACATAACAACATCATCGAATTTATCATCCGCTTAGTACCCAAAGGAAAAGCAACAACCTTTGTTCACAAAGCACTCGAGAACAATGATGATATTACTATTACAGGTCCGTATGGAGATTTCTTCTTACAAGAAGATTCCTCACGTGATATTATCTGTATTGCTGGTGGTAGTGGAAAAGCTCCAATTCGTTCCATCTTACAAGTCTTGAAGGATCAGAATATGCCCCGAAAAGTTCGTTACTTCTTTGGTGCAAGAACCCAAGATGATCTCTATATGACCGATGAGTTCAAGGCTTTAGAACAGGAGTTCCCAAACTTTGAATACATCCCCGCCTTAAGTCACGCCGATGATGACGAGACATGGGATGGAGAAAAAGGACTAATCACTGAAGTCGTTGCGAAATACTACAATGACTTATCCAATCAGGAAGCCTATTTGTGTGGTTCACCAGGAATGATTGATGCTTGTATTGACGTGCTAACTGATAAAGATTTGGATGAGTCCCATATATTCTATGATAAATTTAGTTAAAAAAAATGAGGAAAATTCCTCATTTTTTTATTCCGATTCTTCTTGCATTGGTTGTTTTGGTGGTTCTACTTCCTCAACTTCTTCTGTAAACTGATGGTTCGGATTAAATTCCTTGAATTCGACCACCGCTCTTTTCAGGAATCGCATAATGTAAGGACGGAATACATAAATCGCATACCACACATAGACTGGAACTAAGAATAATGTCGTTGGTAAGAATACGATTAATACAGTCCATGTCCATTTTGCATAGCCGTGATTTTGACAATAACGCCATACAAATAGATAAATCAAGAAGTACCATAGTGCTAAGGCTAGGAATCCAACAATGACCCACAACCATTTTGTTGCATCTATATTTATAATACGCGTAACAAATGCTGGTGTAGTAGGTAAATTGGTACTAAAAGATGGGTTCCAAGCTCCTGCTGCATCTTTGATGTCTTTTAGTTGTTCCAACGTGCGTAAGACCCAATATCCAATTTGTTGGATAAACATCACTGCAAAAATTAAAAATGCCGCCGTTTCGTACGGACGTTTTACGTTTTGTAACTCACTTCGTTCTTTTTCAAATTGTTCTTTAAACCCCATTGTTTACACCTCTTTCTATATTTATCATATCATAATTTATTTTGACATAAAATAGTTTTTGTGTAAAACTAAAAAAAAGTGCTCGCAAGCACTTTTTTTATTCAGCTACAATTTCCCCAACAATAGTAAGTCCATCAAGGACACTTTCTCCATGTGGTGCAGATAATATTTCATCGGTTAGATCCAATCCGGCACTGTTGCCGTTATGAGTTCCATCCGTCCAAGCCGCTGAGTTGGTTACATCGTAAACCACATCACTGACGGCAACATAGGCATCCATATCACCAGTTCCATCATACATGGCAAGATCGGTTAGAGTTAAATATAGATATGGATCATATGGAGCATCTCCGGTTTTGTCCACAACCAATTCACCAATTTCTGTTAAACCAGCAACAACACTATCGCCGTGTGGTGAACCTGCGATTTCAGCAGTAATATCTTGACCCGCATCAATTCCAGCATGACTTCCACCGCTCCAGTTTGAGTTATCGGTGACGTCATATACTTTTCCTTCAAATGCGATATAAGCATCATTTCCGTTTTGGCCGTCATACATTGAAAGTTCTGTAATCGTAAAGTACATCGTTTCGGTAGTCGTATCATCTTCTTCAACAATGATTCCGATTTTCGGTACTCCACTTAACACGCTACTTCCATGGGGTGATGCACTGCCGATTTCTTCAGTCCAATCTTGTCCAGCCATAAAACCGTTATGGCTTCCACCTTCCCAGTTGGGATCATCGGTGACATCATAGACATATCCATCCACCGCAATATACGCATCCATTCCGTCTTGGCCATCGTACATCGCCAGTTCCGTTAAGGTATATTCGGTTAGTTCATCATCTGTTGGGTCATTTGTACGATCTGGATCATCATTTGTGCAGGCACTGAGTCCAAATACAAATAATCCAATTGTACTAAGTAATAATAGTTTTTTCATGGTATTACCTCCTTGTACTACTAGTTTATTAAATTTATTATAATTAAGGAATTGATATACCTTATTTTCTAAACAAGCGAAGCCTTTCACAAATAAAAAAAATACTTATCTTCCGATAAGTACTCAAGGTCCATCTGGTGACCCGTACGGGATTCGAACCCGTGAATGCATGCGTGAAAGGCATGTGAGTTAAACCGCTTCTCCAACGGGCCAAAAAAAATGGCGCCCAATCTAGGACTCGAACCTAGGACCCCATGATTAACAGTCATGTGCTCTAACCAACTGAGCTAATTAGGCATTTTAGGTTGTTGCAGACATCAATTGTAAGTTGTAATAATAAAGAAACAAGCCTGGCGGCGTCCTACTCTTGCACAATGTACTACCATCGGCGCTAAAGAGCTTAACTTCTGTGTTCGGGATGGGAACAGGTGTATCCTCTTTGCCATCGCCACCAGACTTTGTCTCTCAAAACTGAATAATACCGTATTTAATAAAGTTAAGTCCTCGATCTATTAGTAACAGTCAGCTTCATACGTCACCGCACTTCCACACCTGTCCTATCAACCTCGTAGTCTACAAGGGATCTTACTTCTAATTGAATGGGGAATCTCATCTTGAGGGGGGCTTCACGCTTAGATGCTTTCAGCGTTTATCCCGTCCACACTTAGCTACCCAGCTGTAGGCCTGGCAGCCTAACTGGTACACCAGAGGTGTGTCCATCCCGGTCCTCTCGTACTAAGGACAGCTCCTCTCAAATTCCCAACGCCCACGACGGATAGGGACCGAACTGTCTCACGACGTTCTGAACCCAGCTCGCGTACCACTTTAATGGGCGAACAGCCCAACCCTTGGAACATGCTCCTGCTCCAGGATGTGATGAGCCGACATCGAGGTGCCAAACTCCTCCGTCGATGTGGACTCTTGGGAGGAATCAGCCTGTTATCCCCGGGGTAACTTTTATCCGTTGATTGCCAACCTTTCCATACAGAATTGGCAGTTCACTAAGACCTACTTTCGTACCTGCTCGACATGTACGTCTTGCAGTCAAGCTCCCTTCTACCTTTACGCTCTTCGAATGATTTCCAACCATTCTGAGGGAACCTTTGTGCGCCTCCGTTACTCTTTGGGAGGCGACCGCCCCAGTCAAACTGTCTGCCAGACACTGTCCCCCCGGCTACACGCCGGCGGGTTAGATAATCAGTATACGAAGGGTGGTATTCCAAGGGTGACTCCACCGAGACTAGCGTCCCGACTTCAAAGTCTCCCACCTATCCTATACAACATATACCAATTATCAATATCAAGCTACAGTAAAGCTCCACGGGGTCTTTCCGTCCTGTCGCGGGTAACCTGCATCTTCACAGGTACTAAGATTTCATCGAGTCTCTTGTTGAGACAGTGCCCAAATCGTTACGCCTTTCGTGCGGGTCAGAACTTACCTGACAAGGAATTTCGCTACCTTAGGACCGTTATAGTTACGGCCGCCGTTCACTGGGGCTTCAATTCGTACCTTCGCCGAAGCTAAGTACTCCTTTTAACCTTCCAGCACTGGGCAGGCGTCACCCCCTATACATCATCTTACGATTTAGCAGAGAGCTGTGTTTTTGATAAACAGTCGCTTGGGCCTATTCTCTGCGGCTCCCACGCGGGGAGCTCCCCTTATCCCGAAGTTACGGGGTCATTTTGCCGAGTTCCTTAACAAGAGTTATCTCGCGCGTCTTTAGATTCTCTCCTCGTCTACCTGTGTCGGTTTGCGGTACTGGCACCTTACAAATTAACCCTAGAAGTTTTTCTTGGAAGCATAGATTCACATGACTTACGTCGTCACGCCTCAGTCTTAATGTGTTGCGGATTTACCTACAACACAACCTAAACGCTTAAACACCAATCCACTTAGATGCTCATGTTATCTTTCTCCGTCACTCCATCAGTTCATAAGGTGGTACAGGAATATCAACCTGTTGTCCATCGGCTACGCTCTTCAGCCTCACCTTAGGTCCAGACTAACCCAGAGCGGACGAACCTTCCTCTGGAAACCTTAGACTTTTGACGGTGGGGATTCTCACCCCACTTTTCATTACTCACACCGGCATTCTCACTTCTAACCGCTCCACATGTCCTTACGATCATGCTTCTCCGCTGTTAGAACGCTCACCTACCATAGATACTAGATCTATCCGCAGTTTCGGTACCATGTTTAGCCCCGGTACATCTTCGGCGCAGAATCATTCGACTAGTGAGCTATTACGCACTCTTTAAAGGATGGCTGCTTCTAAGCCAACCTCCTAGTTGTCTAAACAACTCCACATCCTTTCCCACTTAACATGGATTTAGGGACCTTAACTGGCGGTCTGGGCTGTTTCCCTTTTGACCACGGACCTTATCACCCGTAGTCTAACTGCTGTGTATGTTAGTATGACATTCGGAGTTTGATTGATATCAGTATCCCGAGATGGGACCATCAACCATTCAGTGCTCTACCTTCATACCACTTAACCACAACGCTAGCCCTAAAGCTATTTCGGTGAGAACCAGCTATCTCTGGGTTCGATTGGAATTTCACCTCTAACCACAAGTCATCCAAGCATTTTTCAACATACCCTGGTTCGGTCCTCCATTGGGTTTTACCCCAACTTCAACCTGCTCATGGTTAGCTCACCCAGTTTCGGGTCTATATCAACATACTAAAGCGCCGGTTAAGACTCGCTTTCGCTACGGCTCCGCTCCTCAAAGCTTAACCTCGCATGTTAATATAACTCGCCGGTTCATTCTACAAAAGGCACGCCATCACCCATTAACGGGCTCTGACTTTTTGTAAGCATAAGGTTTCAGGATCTTTTCACTCCGCTCCCGCGGTTCTTTTCACCTTTCCTTCACAGTACTGGTTCACTATCGGTCAATTGGTAGTATTTAGCCTTACGAGATGGTCCTCGCATCTTCCGACAAGATTTCACGTGTCTCGCCGTACTCTTCGCTGACAGAGATCTCACAATTTCGTTTACAGGACTATCACCTTCTATGGTTTGCTTTCCCACACAATTCAACTATCATGAGATTTTGTAACTCTAATGTCAGACAGGGCTGGTCCCCGTTCGCTCGCCGCTACTAAGAGAATCGTTATTTACTTTCTGTTCCTACAGGTACTAAGATGTTTCAGTTCCCTGCGTATCCCCACCGAATAAATTCGGTTACTAGTTCTTCCAACTAGTGGGTTTCCCCATTCGGAAATCTCTGGATCGCTGCCTACTTACGGCTCCCCAAAGCATATCGCTGTTCGTCGCGTCCTTCATCGGCTCCAATTGCCAAGGCATTCACCTTATGCTCTTAATTTCTTAACTTTATACAGTATTATTCACTTTTCAAAGACCTTCTTTACTACTACAGAGAGATTTTAGGTCTCTCAAAACCAAATAGAACGTATCAACTTGTTGTTTAGGGTAATGATGTTTTGTTTTAGTCTTTCTCCCTAGAAAGGAGGTGATCCATCCCCACGTTCCCGTAGGGATACCTTGTTACGACTTTACCCCAATCATTTGTCCCACCTTAGGGTGCTCCCTCCAATAAAGGTTAGGCCACACACTTCGGGTGTTACAAACTCTCATGGTATGACGGGCGGTGTGTACAATCTCCGAGAACGTATTCACCGTGGTATGCTGACCCACGATTACTAGCGATTCCAACTTCATGAAGTCGAGTTGCAGACTTCAATCCGAACTGAGACCGGTTTTAAAAGGTTAGCTCCCCCTCGCGGGTTGGCAACTCGTTGTACCGGCCATTGTAGCACGTTTGTAGCCCAGGTCATAAGGGGCATGATGATTTGACGTCATCCCCACCTTCCTCCAGTTTATCACTGGCAGTCTCGATAGAGTCCTCAACTTAATGTTAGCAACTATCAATAGGGGTTGCGCTCGTTGCGGGACTTAACCCAACATCTCACGACACGAGCTGACGACAACCATGCACCACCTGTCATCGATGTCCCGAGGGAAAACTGTATCTCTACAGCGATCATCGAGATGTCAAGACCTGGTAAGGTTCTTCGCGTATCTTCGAATTAAACAACATGCTCCACCGCTTGTGCGGAGACCCGTCAATTCCTTTGAGTTTCAACCTTGCGGTCGTACTCCCCAGGCGGAGAACTTAATGCGTTAGCTTCAGCACTGGGTAACCCCAACACTTAGTTCTCATCGTTTACGGCGTGGACTACCAGGGTATCTAATCCTGTTTGCTCCCCACGCTTTCGTGCCTCAGCGTCAGTTCCGGTCCAGTTAGCCGCCTTCGCCACTGGTGTTCCTCAATATATCTACGCATTCCACCGCTACACATTGAATTCCACTAACCTCTGCCGTACTCAAGTCTGCCAGTTTCAAATCACCCTCCCCGGTTAAGCCGGGGGCTTTCAGATTTGACTTAACAAACCGCCTACGCACGCTTTACGCCCAATAATTCCGGATAACGCTCGCTCCCTACGTATTACCGCGGCTGCTGGCACGTAGTTAGCCGGAGCTTTCTGATTAGGTACCGTCAGCTTAAGATCATTTCCTATCCTAAGTGTTCTTCCCTAATAACAGAACTTTACGACCCGAAGGCCTTCATCGTTCACGCGGCATTGCTCGGTCAGGCTTTCGCCCATTGCCGAAAATTCCCTACTGCTGCCTCCCGTAGGAGTCTGGGCCGTGTCTCAGTCCCAGTGTGGCTGTTCATCCTCTCAGACCAGCTATGCATCGTCGCCTTGGTAAGCCGTTACCTTACCAACTAGCTAATGCAGCGCAAGACCATCCCATAGCGGTGCAAACGCACCTTTAAATATTTAACCATGCGGTAGAATATCCTATTCAGTATTAGCCATCGTTTCCAATGGTTATCCTCAACTTTGGGGCAGGTTTCTTACGTGTTACTCACCCGTTCGCCACTCTCTCATTGATCCGAAGATCGAGAGCGTTCGACTTGCATGTATTAGGCATGCCGCCAGCGTTTATCCTGAGCCAGGATCAAACTCTCCATAAATTATATGAATTGTTTAATATAATATTAAAATTATAAGTACTTTCCTAAACTCAAATTGACTTGTTCTATTCAGTTTTCAAAGACCTAAATTCAGCACACAAATAATTGTGCGTGCGTTAAATATTCTACTATACATAGGATATCTTGTCAACACTTTTAACAACTTTTTTTGTGTGTTTTTTCATAATAACTGGGTCCCTTTTTCATGGACCCGCAATAAAGAGTATAGTAAATATCAAGGCCAATGTCAACACTTTTTTTGAACTTTTCGTAAAATGTTCGTAAAAGCGTCTATATGGCGGTAAACAGCGACTTTAATTCCCTGTTCAAAAGCGATATTCTCAACTCTTTTGCAGTAAAAAAAAGAGGGCACCATTTTCGTAGGAAAACAGTGGTCTTTTATTTCACTGGGACAAGTATATCAAAAGCCAAAATCAATGTCAACAAATTTGACCATATTTAACATTCAACAAAAGAGGAGTTACCTCCTCTAATTTCTATATTATATATTATTGATAACTTCTGCTACTGGAAGGACGGTTTTCTCACCTTGTTTACGGTCCACAAATTCCACCTTGCCATCACTTGCATCCTTACCAATAATGACACGGAATGGTAATCCAATAAGATCAGCATCTTTAAACTTGACACCAGCTCGTTCTTTGCGATCATCAAGTAACACTTCAATTCCACTTTCTATAAGTTCTTGATACAGGGTATCAGTCACCTCTTTTTGGACATCATTATCGTAGTTGATCGGAATTAGGTGAACTTTGAATGGTGCAATTTCATCGGGCCAAACAATGCCATCATCGCTGGAGTGTTGCTCGACACTTGCCATTAGTGTCCGACTGATTCCAATTCCATAACATCCCATCACTACAGGAACTTGTTGTCCATCTTTGTTGATCACTTTCGCATTCATACTCTCCGAATACTTCGTACCAAGTTTAAAGATGTTTCCAACTTCAATTCCTTTAGCGGTTTTAATCGTTCCACCACAGACTGGACATTTGTCCCCTTCTTCCAATCCACTATGTTCTTGATTCGCCGCATAGCTACAACTCATGCAGTAGGTAATGGTATCTTCGCCAACTTCACTCATCACCATGAATTCATCGGCTTCATTCCCACCGATTTGGCCAACGTCGCTACTCACGATTCGGGTTGCGAGTCCACAACGTGCAAAGATTGTCGTATATGCCTGGGCAAATTTTTTATACCACTCATCGAGTTCGGCTTCGGTTTCATGGAAACTATAGGCATCTTTCATAATAAATTCTCGTCCTCGCATTAAACCAAATCGCGGCCGCATTTCATCGCGAAACTTGGTTTGAATTTGATAGAGGGCTAATGGTAATTTTTTATAACTGTTCAAATAATCACGTACCACTTGCGTAATGATTTCCTCATGCGTTGGACCCAAACAAAACTCGCGATCCTTACGGTCAGTAAGTCGCATTAATTCCGGTCCATATTTGTCCCAACGTCCACTTTCTTCCCACAAATCCCGCGGTTGCAAGGCAGGCATCAATAATTCACTAGAACCGATTTTATCCAATTCTTCACGAATGATATTCTCAATCTTCTTAATAACACGATACCCTAGTGGTAAGTAACTGTAGATTCCTGCAGCAACTTGTTTCACCAGTCCAGCACGACTCATCAATTTATGACTTCGCACTTCCGCGTCTTTCGGTGCTTCTTTTAATGTTGGTACAAACAACAAACTTTGTTTCATAGTCGTCACCTCTATTTCAAATTCAATAATCGCAATAAATCATTAAATGTGATAAACACAAACAATCCCATTAGTGCAATATACATCACATAATGCAACGTATTTTCTACTTTTGTATTTGGTTTACGTCCAGTCACTGCTTCATAGCCTAAGAACACTAAACGACCTCCGTCAAGTGCTGGAATCGGCAGTAAATTGACAATCCCCAAGTTAACGCTTAAGAGTCCAATCCAACTCAACAACGAAATGAATCCTTGACTTAATGCCGCAGACGTTATCTCATAGATACCAAGTGGTCCAGCTAAACTATCGACACCAATTCCTGCGCCTGCATCATCACTGTCAAACAAAAGGCCGATGGTTGTAAAAATAATCATACTACTGCGCCCGACATCTTGTAGACTAGTTGGAATGCTTTTTAACAGGCTAAATTCGTATACAGGACTAATTCCAATCCGACTCTCAACGATATCAATCCCCTGTGTTTCTAAAAATGCTGCGGAATAGGGTTCAATAATTGTTAAGGTTTCTTGAGTACCATTGCGATCAACAACAAAGGTAACTTGGCGTCCTTCTTCATATGGTAAATTACCAATGGTCGTGATTGCATTAATCACGTCGTCCCATGTAGTCATTGCAATACCATCAATTGATACGATTGTATCGCCTTGTTCAAACCCAGCGGATTCAGCTTTCGTATCTTCCGCAACTTCACCAATTACAAGACTGTCACCACTATCCTCACCACTACGGAATCCAACGCTATAGAAATACAAGGTTGGTGTCACGTGCAATGTCATGACGCTGCCATCACGGTTGACAACAAACTCCAAATCACGGTCGGACATCGAATCGTTTAAGACGTCACTCATTTTATTCCAGCTATCAACAGCGACACCCTCAACAGAGATGATATCATCACCAATTTCAAAGATTCCGTCCGCTGGATAATTATCACCGATGATGCCGATTTCCGCGGAATCTGTGTTCGGGAAACCAACGATCAGATTGACGATAAAGAAGACGACAATCGCCAATAAGAAGTTCATTAACGGTCCACCAAAAATTGCCCAAAAACGTTGGGCCTTGGTTTTACCACCAAAACCGCGTTCATGTGGTGCAATCTGCAGTTCGCGATTTTTCATCACTAAAAACGCATCGCGATTCACTTCATATTCATTCAGATACAGCGGTGCCATATCGTTTCCTTTTAAATCCACTTTTTCAACGGTTACCAACTCATATTGCTCCAGATTCTCTTGATCGACAAGAAGATGGATTTTCGATACTTTACCAGTATCATCAAATGCCAAGCGAACACGTTGCCCGACCTTGACAAATTCTTCATCAACTTCTTCTCCCGCCATCATGACAAATCCACCAATCGGAATCGCCCGAATCGAATAGACAGTTTCTCCCTTTTTTGTTTGCCACAAGACCGGTCCCATACCAAGCGCAAATTCATGACATAAAATCCCAGCACGACGGGCCATGACAAAATGTCCAAGCTCATGGAGAATAATAACCAAACTTAAACTAACTAAAAATACAACAATACTTAAAATCATGATTAATCACCTTTAACTATAGAACTCAAATACGTAATCTTTTACTTGTTCGTCGAGTTCCAAAATACGCTCTACAGTTAGTGTTTCTTCAACTCTAAAGTGCTTTAAACATTGTACCACAATTTCTTCGATTTGTACAAATGATATGTGTCCATTCAAAAACAAGTGAACGGCTGCCTCATTCGCGGCATTTAACACCGTGGGCGCAAACCCACCATCCATTCCCGCTTGTCGTGCATAACGTAACATCGGAAAACGTTCTTCCGACAGTTCCTCAAAATGCAAACTACCCACTTGAATCAAATCAAGTGGCTTCGCATCAAACAATGCCCGCGACGGATAATGAAGGGCATAACTAATAGGAATCCGCATATCAGGATTCCCTAGATGGGCAATCATACTTTGGTCATGAAACTCTACTAGGGAATGAATGATACTCTCTGTATGGAGTACGGTTCGGATGTGATCATAAGGAACTTGAAACAAATGATGTGCTTCAATGATTTCAAGTCCTTTGTTCATCATCGTCGCCGAATCAATCGTTATTTTGGCACCCATGTCCCAATTCGGATGCTTCAGTGCATCTTGTACAGTTACAGATTGTAGTTCTGTGCGGGTTTTATCACGAAAACTACCACCACTTGCTGTGATTATGATATGTTTGATACTCTTGGGATCTTCACCGTGCAGACATTGCATGATTGCACTGTGTTCACTATCAATTGGAATCAACTGAACCTGATACTTCCGCAACAACGGGGTAATAATCTCACCACCAATAACCAATGTTTCCTTATTGGCAAGTGCCACATTTCGTCCTTTTTGAATCGCATGTACCGTCGGTTCCAATCCCGCACTTCCCACAATCGCATTGACAACCAAATCCTCTTCGTTATCACCAAATGTTACAGCATCAATCAGTCCTTGGCGACCATACCCAAATGTGATATCTGGATAATCTTGCTGCAATTGCTTCATGGCTTCTTGCAATCCTACAGCCACAAACTGAGGTTGAAACTCATCGATGATGTTGCGAAGCGATTGGATGTTCGTGTTTGCTGTTACAGCAACAACTTGAAAGGCTTCATCACTATGACGTACGACATCGAGCGTCTGCAAGCCGATACTTCCTGTTGCACCTAAGAGATAGAGATTCATAACAGGGTCACAACCTGACTAATGATCATCACAATCAACCCAGCAAATAAGACGCTGTCAAAACGATCCATAACGCCACCATGTCCGGGGAATATATTACTAAAGTCTTTGATACCGACGCTTCGTTTCATTTTACTTGCAACAAGATCCCCAATTTGTCCGAGTGAACTAATCACAAGAATCAGAAGAATACTACTCCACCAATTGATGGTAATTGCCCCGACGTTCTCAACACCGAAGCCCCACAGATAAAGCATCGTAAACAACACAGCAAACACCGCTCCACCAATGCTTCCTTCAATCGATTTTTTCGGACTAATTTTTATCGCAAGACGATGTTTTCCATAACGGATCCCAACTATATAAGCAAACACATCGGTACTAATCGTAATCATAAACAAAAATCCAATGTTGTGAACCGAGTAATCACGCAAACCATAAATCGCTCCAAAAGCAATGCTTGGATACAATACACTCATTAGCATATCGCCCACTGCGTGGCCATCAAATTCATCGACAAATACCATCAGTAGTGAGCCGATTACAAGAACGAGTGCAACCCCCATAAAAGCCCACTCTAATGCGTATTGAAACATGAAATACCCACTGACACTCCAATACATGATGGCACTCATCAACAATTCACTGATGAGAACAACTTTTGGCAGTGGTCGCTGGACATTATACATCTGAAATAACTCATACGTAGCGACTACACTTAACAGCAACAATATCGCCATTAAGTACCAAGAACCAACCACAAATGGCGGTACAAAAAAGGCCGCTAGCAATATACCTGTTATCACTCTTGTCTTCATGTTATTTTCCTTCTTTCAATCCACCAAAACGACGATTTCGCGATTGGAAATCATCAATGGCTTTCAACAATTGTTTTTGATTAAATGCGGGCCAATGAACCTTGGCAAAATACAGTTCACTATACGCAAGTTGCCACAGCAAATAATTACTGATTCGCATCTCACCTGACGTTCGAATCAACAAATCAAGCGGTGGCAAGTCCTTGGTGTATAAATGATTTGTGACCAGATCCACATCGATATCGTCCAATGTAATATCTCCGTCTTTAACCTGACGACTAATGTCTCTTATCGCATGAATCATCTCGGTATGACTTCCATAATCAAAACAGATATTGAGCACCAATCCTTGACGATCCTTCGTTTTGTCTTCGACGCGGTTCATCAACTCGATGACGTCTTTAGGAAAACGATCGCGACGTCCCGAAAACATAACCTTGATATCATGCTCTTCAAATTGGCCCTTAAACGTTTCTTCAAACTCCTTTGGCAACCCCATAAGATAATCAATCTCTGCTTTGGGGCGCTTCCAGTTTTCCGTACTAAAGGCATATACACTTAACGCTTTGATTCCTAAATCATTACAAGCAAGCGCAATATTTTTCAGATTTTCGCTCCCTTTTTTATGCCCATAAGTACGTGGCATATTTCGTTTTTTAGCCCACCGGCCATTCCCATCCATAATGATGGCAATGTGTTGTGGTATATATCGTGTAAGAACTCGTTCTTTCAGTCCCATAATATCACCTCATTTACAGTATTGTATTATACAATAAATACTGTAATTTTACCACCAAAACCATCACACACAAAAAAAGACTCCACACAGGAGTCTTTTGTTTCAATTATAATTTGTTATCAACAGATGACATAATAGCACATAGTTAAGTGCTAGATACTCATAATATCTTCGTCTTTTTCTTGAACAACTTGATCAATTTTATCGGTATACTTATCCGTCAATTCTTGAATATCTTCTTGATATCCTTTCGAATCATCTTCGCTGATTTCATGATTTTTTTCTAGTTTTTTAATCGCATCATTTCCATCACGACGATAGTTGCGAATCGATATTTTTGCCTCTTCACCGTATTTCTTAACTTGTTTTGTCAACTCAATACGGCGTTCTTTGGTCAATGCTGGTAAAACAATCCGCAGTTGAACCCCTTCGTTATTCGGATTGACACCTAAATTGGCTGCCATAATCGCTTTTTCAACATCCTTAACGATGGAACGATCGTACGGTTTTACAATAAGTTGAGTTGGCTCAGGAACACTGATATTTGCTACTTGGGTAATCGGTGTTTCCACACCATAATATGGAACATGTACGTCATCAAACATTCTTGGATTGGCACGTCCAGTTCTGATTTTCGCTAATTCATGCGATAAATTTTTAATACGAGCCTCCATTTTTTCTTCTAATTCCATTAAGATCATTTCTGGCATAATTGTTCCTCCTTAATAAATTCGTGTTCCCACTGCATCTCCAGCAGCCGCACGTTTTATATTTCCAGGTTGATTCATATCAAAGACAACAATCTCAATATCATTATCTTTGCATAAAGCACTTGCAGTGGAGTCCATAACACCGAGACCTAGTTCCAAAACTTCCTGATGGGTCAATTGGGTATACTTGGTCGCATCCTTGTATTTCCGTGGGTCTTTATCGTAGACTCCATCGGTACCATTTTTCGCCATCAGTATTCGTTTCGCACCGAGTTCGGCAGCACGTAGTGCACTGGTTGTATCTGTGGAGAAGTAGGGATTTCCTGTTCCTCCACCAAAAATTACAATTCGATTCTTCTCAAAATTACTAATTGCTTTTCGGCGTATATACGGCTCCGCAACTTGGGGAATATTCAGACTTGTCATTGTTCGCGTTTCAATTCCTAGTTCTTCAATCGCATTTTGTAGCGCAAGTGCATTGAGGATTGTAGCAATCATACCCATGTAGTCGGCACTAGAACGTTCCATTCCCATTTCACTGGCTGTTTTACCACGCCAAATATTACCGCCACCGACAATGATTCCAATTTCAAACTTATCCAAATCATATGCCATTTTTACTTCTTTGGCTATCGCCCGTACTTTCTCAGGATCAATCGCTTGCGAATCTCCATTACTGAGAGCTTCACCGCTCAGCTTTAATATTACCCTTGTCTTTTCACTCATTCAAGAACCCTCCTGGATGGTCTATTCTTTCCATATTATACCATACTATATTGGTTTTTTACACTACTAAGTGTAACAAAAAGGACACAATTTTGTGTCCTTTAATTGAATTTAAGCGTTAACTTGACTCATAACTTCGCTTGCGAAATCATCTTGGCGTTTTTCAATACCTTCACCGACTTCTAAGCGAGTAAACCCAACAATTGTACCCTTGTTTGCTTTGACAAATTTTTCAACGGTTTGATCGGGATCTTTTACAAATGGTTGATTCACTAAACAAATTTCTTTCAAATATTTGTTTAAGCGACCTTGTACCATTTTTTCGACGATGTTTGCTGGTTTACCTTCATTTAATGCTTCTGCAGTAAGAATTTGTTTTTCGTGTTCAATGACGTCTTCGCTGATTTGAGATGGATCCAAATATTTTGGATTGATTGCTGCAACATGCATACTAACATCTTTTGCAACTTCTTCATCAACACCATCAATGATGGTTAATGAGACGATTTTTCCACCCATATGAGCGTATGCTCCGAAGCTTGCACTATCTTCTTTTGTAAAACGTGCAACGCGGCGTAATGATATTTTTTCACCGATTTTTGCGGTTGCTTCGACTAATACATCCGCCAATGTTTTTCCGTTTAATTCCACAGCTAATGCTTCGTCTAAATTGCTTGCTTTACTATTTAAAATAGTTGATCCAACTTCATCCAATAACGCTTTGAAGTTATCGTTTTTCGCAACAAAGTCGGTTTCACAGTTTAATTCGAATACAACTGCTTCATTTCCATCTACCAATACATTACATAGTCCTTCAGCTGCGATGCGTGATTGCTTTTTCGCTGCTTTAGCGATTCCTTTTTCACGTAACCAGTCTGCTGCTTTATCCAAATCTCCATCTGTTGCAGTTAAGGCTTTTTTACAATCCATCATTCCTGCACCAGTTTTTTCGCGTAATTCTTTTACGAGTTTTGCACTGATTGCCATAGTATAGTCCTCCATTCATATCGTTACTATTTATTGATCGTTATTTTGGTAAAAAAAGAGCTCAAGAGCTCTTTTTAACGTTTACTTCAAAGCGTCAATTAATTCCGCTTTTTTCAGTTTTGAATAACCAGTCAGACCACGTTCTTTTGCTAAAGATCTTAAATCTTTAACTGTTAAACTATCTAGGTCTACTTGTTCTGCCGCAACTTCTTGAACTGGTTCTTCTTTTTTAGGAGCTTCTTTTTTAGGAGCAGCTTTTACCTCTTTTTTAGGTTCTGCTTTTGCTTCTTTTTTCGGTTCCGGTTTTGCTTCCTTTTTAGGAGCAGCTTTTACCTCTTTTTTAGGTTCTGCTTTCGCTTCTTTTTTCGGTTCCGGTTTGTCTACTTTTGGTTGCTTGGTTTCTGGTTTTTCTTGACGTCTTTCAGGACGTGGTTTACGTGGTGGACGTGTATCTTTTGCAGGTTCGGTTGTTTCAACAACTTCTTCCACTTCGCCACCAGCACCGATGATAAATGCATCGGCAAATTTTCCAGCAATTAATTTAATGGCTCTGATTGCATCATCATTCCCAGGAATAATGACATCTACCATATCTGGATCACAGTTGGTATCAACGATTCCATATACGGGAATACCTAATTTTTTCGCTTCCAATACTGCATTTTTTTCATGCATTGGATCAACAACGAATACCGCTTCAGGTAATGTTCTCATGTCTTTAATTCCACTTAGGAATTTTTCAAGACGTTCCATTTCCTTGCGAAGTCCGATGACTTCTTTTTTGGTTAAGCGATCAAAGGTTCCATCGTTTTCCATTCGGTGTAGATCGTGTAATTTACGAATACTACGACGAATCGTTTTAAAGTTTGTTAGAGTTCCCCCTAACCAACGTTGTGTGACATAAAATTGTCCCGAACGTTCGGCTTCAGCACGGACAACGTCACGAGCTTGTTTCTTGGTACCAACAAATAATAATTTCCCACCATTTTTAGCAACTTCGAGTAGTTTTTGGTAAGCTTCCTCGAATAAGACGACTGTTTTTTGCAAGTCGATAATATGGATTCCACCACGGCTCGTATAAATATACGGATCCATCTTTGGATTCCATCTGCGGGTTTGATGTCCAAAATGAACACCAGCTTCAAGTAGCTGTTTCATTGAGATTACACCCATGTTTTGTTTCCTCCTTTTCTGATTGTGCCTCCACTACTTTCATCATATCGCACCACCAATGTTCTTGGCTCAAGATGAGATACTCCAGCGTGTGTGTATTTTTACGGCTTTTATATTGTAACAAACCAAAATCATAAAATCAAGTAAAATCGTTATCTTTATTATTATAAAGAGCAAAAACAAAAAGACTACAACAACTGCAGTCTTATTCGTACGCTTTTTGACGTGATAATGTCGTTTGTTGATCGAGTTGTTTCACAATGTTTACCAGTGGTTTATAGGCCCATAAGACACTGACATATCCGACGACTGCAAGCGCAATTTCCCACGGGATATCGGCGAGGATATAGTATTGCCATACATTCCCAAATCCATACAGTAGGATTGCTCCGGGAATGAAACTCCAACTGTATAAGAAGCCAAAGACAAATGCGGCTTTCGCAATCTTTGCTTCATCTTCTGTGCGACGTAATACGATATTGTAAATGTATGGAATCGTGTTCCACATAATAAACATCGGAATCGCATTGAGTGGATTAAACCCACCCAAATATAAATTGTCCAATATCACATAAACAGTAATGTACATAAAACTTTCTTTATACGTTAAGATACTCGCAAAGACAAACATCAAAACAATCGTCAATTGAACTTGAGGTAGTATCAAAAACATCTGTTCTTGGACAAATGTGATGGTGACTGCAAAGGCAATCATTAATAAGCGTTTTGTCTTCATCTATTCTTCACCTACTTCGGTATATTCAAAGGTATACGTTGCTCCATCGATAAGGAGAATATCATCGATGCCATAGTTGCTGTATTGATTATCCACATAGATCCCAATGTAATTATTAGTCCAATCGGTATCTAGTTGATCAATACGAAGGAGGATGTTACCTCCCATACGTGCATTCTCACAAGTTGTTTTTTGATAGTTCATATCGGCACATTCAAGATCGAAATGTACCCGCATCAATGAGAGTAAATCATCGTCTTCAGTAAACTCTATTTCCGTCGTTGTGGTTTCCTCAAGTTCGTTGATAAGTACGATCGTTATCGTACCAAGCTCATCGTTTTGTCGAAGGTAATCTTGGATGAAAAACGCAGACACTGCAACACCAATTGCAATGATTGTAAACATGATTTTCTTCATATCCAAGACTCCTTAAAAATTAGTTATATAAATGAGTAATTTCCCCATACGAATTCACATAATGATAGTATGTGCTAAGTGCTAAAAATGCTTGTGGTGTACTAAATAATAGATCATTCTCAATCTCATCTGTCAGATCCCAATCAAAACTTCCATCATCCAGATGAAACTCTAACAAACGTGTAATTAAATTGTTGAAACCAACGGTAAGTTCATCCCCTGTAGGATCAACACCCACCGCGATTAATCCGATAATAACTTGGCTGATGGAAGCTGCGTTTTCGGTTCCGGGATAGGTTGTATCATTCCACATAACATCTCGTGTTTTAATGCCACCACTTGGTAGTTGTTCCGATTGAATCCATGTCACATATGCATCGACAAGATCTTGGGTTGCTTGCGAATCTAGATAGGGACTTAGAGCAACTAGATCGAGTCCCCCTGTATCCAAACCTTCATCATATGGTGTGGTTGATGCAAAGTATACCATAGCGTCATCGATGAATGTACTATAATCAAAATCTGGATTGGTATGATCAAGAGCAATCATCGTCATTGCGGTTTGTCCATATGGTCCCGTTGATGCGTTGCTATACAATGCAGTTTGATAGGTTTGTAATAAGGAATCGTTTTCGAGATGGTTCGCAATCATCATTGCCTTGAAGTAGTCTTGTGTTGTAGACAACGTTAATCCATTTAAATAGAGTTCAATCTCTTCGTCGGTCAAGACATCATCACAAAGACCTTGACATCCTAAAAAGACATTATAATCAATGTACGATGTTGAGATATAATCATCCAAATGATTGTCAATAAACAAATGCAATGTTTCATAAACTTCATACTGGATAACATCCCACCACACTACACGAAACTCAAATACATCACCATCGTCAATAACGAGGTCATCAATTCCAACACTACTTGGTTCATCGTTCTCATAAATTGCAATATAGCTACCATACGGCAAATTCATATCATTCATCGTATTGACGAATGCACCATACTCACTTTCGGTGATATCGGCATTAAAGAATCCTTTGGCAACAGCCTTTAATGTAATATCTTGGTCATCGTTGAATGCGAGTACAATTGCGGTTTCATGACCTTCTAAGTCGATTGTTTTGGTCGTAAAAATAACGTCCATTTCAGCGTCTTCATACAACTGAATCGCAGATTCTAAATCGGAGTTTTGTGTTTCTAATGCTTGGTTTGTTGCTTGTAATTCACTAATTTGTGCTTCTAAATCATTGATCGTTTCGTCGGTTTCATCACTACATGCCACCATTGTTATGGCCAGCAAAAATACCGTGATCATCGAGAATAGTTTTTTCATTGTGTCCTCCTTGTATTGTCCTAAATAAAGAAAAAAACCATCCTCCTGGATGATTCACATTTAAGATACTAATCGCAAAAGATTAGTATAGTAAACGTCTACTCAATGCCCAGGAGTATTGTACATTCGATACTAGGTAGGTCTACCGGCTTAACTTCATCCTACTATGCACCTTCCCGCTTACGCAGTGGTATCTTGCAGTTCGTCCGTTTTACGGTTGCTGGGACAGCTTGAGACTTGCACTCAATTCCCTGTTATGTCACCCTGTGACACCTAACATCTATCTCTATTGTATCACTTGACCAGTTAAAGTCAAGGACGTTTTTTTATTATTTTCCAGTGCTTCCAAAGCCACCTTGACGACGGTCTTTTACTTCCGTTTCAAAGGGACTAGTAAGGTATTGTTCGAATATCGCTTGTGCGACACGTTCACCCTTTCTTAACATAATATCATTTTGACCAAAATTACGTAAACTGATCATTATATGACCATCATTATCGGGATTATTATAATAATCTTTATCGACAATTCCGACATTATTTCCCAGAGTCAAGTGATAGTTTTTTGCCAAGCTGCTACGAGGATAAATCTTTAACACTTCCCCATCTTGCATGAAGGCTTTTAGTCCTGTTTTACCAAAGGCTACTGCACCTGCTGGAATCATAATATCGTCGATAATGGAGATGTCATACCCAGCACTGTGTTCTGTTTTACGCTCTGGCAAGGGAATGTCTAGGTGTTCAAAACCTTTGGCTTTTTCAAATCCTCTCACGGTCTCATTCCTTTCAGTAATTTGAGGACATACAACTCACGCTCAGTCCACGGGTATTCGTTGTTGGTATCGATTTTCTCCTGATTCACGCGTATCGCTTCATCCAATGTAACCCATCGTGGAAGAAATCGCATTGCTCGTTCAGATTCACTTAATTTCATTCCAACATACTCATCCTTGATTTCACAGAAGTAATAATAACTGCGTTGATAAAAATACTTATCTTCATCATAAATATCATTGTATAGTTGATCGACATACCCGAGTGGTTCATTGACACTTTTGATATCATGACCAACCTCTTCTAAGGTTTCTCGTTTCAGCGCGACTTCCCGAGCTTCTTCTTTTTCAATCCCACCACCGGGAAATTTATACTCTTTGGCGGTCTCTGAATACACCATCAACAATTTATCCTCTTTTAAAATAATCGCCCGTACTGCATTGCGATAGATAATCGGTTGTGCTCCATGCTTGGTATTCCGACGATCAAAGATTTTTAACAATTTCATTTCTTCATCACCACCAGTTGAGTTGTAGCTGAGTCCAATCCATGTTGTTAGAGATAGTATTATTATACCATAGATACCACTCGTTACTCATATCAAATTTACTAAATAATTGGAATCTGTTCATTCGTGATTCCACCTGCACAAAATTGCATCCATATTAAAAAAAAAGACGCTATAGCGCCTTTTCAATCTTCAACATACAAAGCTTGCAAAGCATAGTACGCGGCACGAGGTTCACGATAGATATCGACAATACCCCAAAACTCTTCATTAAATGTTTGGTCTGGATACGGTCCACCCCCGGGAGCAATCCCACCACTATCTTGTACATCCGGTGTCCCATTGCTGTCTTTCCACCATTCATCTGCAAAACTAAATATCGTTCCCCCAATACTGGTGTTATCGGGATAAATCTCCGATGAATTATCAATGATTTCTTGTGTCAACTGGGTCGTTGCATACGCTTGGGACGTTTCATCTTCCGCATCGATATTCGCATTCCATGCATCCGCACCATATTCGGCGATATACATCGGTTTATCAGAAATATTTTTCCATTGGGCAAAAATCGTTCCAAACGTTGCCCCAGAATAAATATTAAGACCCCATATATCAACATCCGGCATGGCATTTACTGTTGATGTAGAAGGTAAGTATCCATAAATCGTCGTCACGGGACGTGTTGAATCGATTTCTTTAATTCGGGCTGCCACGTCGTTTAATCGTTCAATCGATTCATTCATAGATAAACCGTAATAGATTCCATTGTAATTCCACTCATTTCCAATCGCCCACATAATAATCGCTTCATGATCAAGGACATCACTCATGTTATTGACTACCGACTCCACCGAATTACCACCATAAGGATACACGGTATTGATCACATAGATTCCATGTTCTAAAAGCGTATCCAACACCGCTGTGCTTTTAATTGGTTCATAGGTTCTTACAACGTTGATCCCAGCCGCTTGCATCAGATCAGCATCCTCATCTACAAAGCCACTAAAATCTAAACCAGCAGGATGAACATCACCGATCCCAACTGGATTCCAACAGATTCCTTTGATAAAGAATGGTTCATTATCCATGTAGAAATTTCGTCCATCAAGACGGAACCGCGCATTCTCATCGACAATACAAGAATCTCCTTCTGCTTTGTAACCCAAATCACATGTAACAGGATCTTCTTCATTATCCTCTATTTCGACACATCGTCCATCAATTACTTGGAAACCAGGAATACAGCTTGTAACCGGATTATCGTCCGGCCCCTCCTCTTTACATGCAGCTAATACTATAATTAGCACCATCGATATCATGATGATTGATATTTTTTTCATGGTTTATCCTCCCATCGCTTTGATAATTACATTTTACCATATTTTATTCGTGCATTATATGACGAGCACAAAAAAACACTTCCCAAAAACTTATAGGAAGTGCTTTGTGTTAATTTTCTATTCCCCAACAGCGAATTTTAATTCCGCTTGAACGGCCACTTTACCGTTAACAGTTGCTACCGCGGTTCCAAATCCGATGGGTCCTTTTTGACGTACAATTTCGACGTTTAATTCCAAAGTATCCCCGGGTACCACTTTTTGTTTGAACTTACACTTATCAATTCCCGCAAAATAGGCAATTTTACCTTTGTTTTCTGGTACGGACAAAATAATGACGGCACCTGCCTGCGCTAGCGCTTCGACCATCAATACTCCAGGCATCACGTGTTCTTGTGGGAAATGTCCCATAAATTGCATCTCATTGGCGGACACGTTCTTAATCGCTTTACAGGAATGTCCTGGTTCCAATTCCACCACTTTATCAATCAATAAGAACGGATAACGATGGGGAATGATTTCTTGAATTTGATTACTATTTAATTCCATAATTTACCCCCGATATTTTTTAAAGACAATGGTGGCGTTGTGTCCACCAAAGCCAAGACTATTACTAATGGCAACATCTACCTCTTTGGTTATACCATAGCCAAGGGTATAATTCAAGTCGCATTCCTCTTTGTCAATTTCTTTACTATTAATCGTTGGTGGGACAAAGTCATCTTTGGTTGCCATCGCCGTAAAAATGGCTTCTACCGCGCCGCTTGCTCCAAGTAAATGCCCCGTCATACTTTTTGTAGACGACACATGTAATTGATACGCATGATCGCCAAAGGCTTTCTTAATCGCTTTGGTTTCCGTACGATCATTAAGCGGTGTACTGGTTCCATGGGCATTGATGTAATCGACATCCTCCATGTCTAATCCAGCATCCGAAATGGCAAGTTCCATACATTTACGAGCACCATCAGCTTCGGGGTCTGGTCCGGTAATATGATACGCATCACAGGTGGATCCATACCCGACGATTTCCGCATAGATATGAGCCCCTCGTGCAATGGCATGTTCATACTCTTCCAAGATCAAGGTGGCGGAACCTTCCCCCATGACAAACCCTTCCCGGTTTTTATCAAATGGAATACTTGCGTAGGAAGGATCATTACTGCGATTCAATGCTTGCATCACGTTGAATCCTCCTAAACCAAGAGGAATCATACTAGCTTCAGATCCACCAGCAACAATGATATCCAGATAACCATCACGGATGGCTCGGAAGGCATCGCCAATACCATTGGTAGCACTTGCACATGCGGTGACACTACTGGTTGCCATTCCATGAAGACCATAATCAATCGCAATTTGTCCTGCTGCTATATTGATAATCGAACCAGGTATAAAGAATGGACTAATTCGATCATACCCTCTGTTTTGAGCTTTATCTTCTTCACTGGCAATTGTTGCCAATCCACCAATTCCACTAGCGAAATAGACTCCACAACGATCACGATTTTCTTGTTCAAAATCAAGTTCAGAATCCGCAACGGCTTCTTTGGTGCTTACCATAGCGAGTTGAACAAACTTATCCATTCGTTTGGTAAATTTACGACCTAGTACCGCATCAAAATCAAAGTTCTTGATTTCACCACCAATTTTTATATCGTTGGTTGAGATATCAAATCCAGTAATAAAATCAATTCCGTTTGTCCCTTGTTTTGCATTTTCCCAGGTCGTTCTCCAATCATTCCCAAGTGGTGTGATTGCTCCCATACCTGTAACTACAACACGACGTTTCATTACAACATCCCCCCATTAACACTCAATACTTGTCCAGTAATATAACGTGCTTTCGAACTTGCTAAAAAGGCACATGCATAGGCTATATCCTGTGGTTTTCCAAATACTCCTAGTGGGATTTGAGCCATATAGGCTTTCTTAACGTCCTCAGGAAGCACCTCGGTCATTTTTGTTTCAATGAATCCAGGTGCAACCGCATTTACCGTGACTCCGCGTGGTCCAAATTCTTTCGCTAAACTCTTGGTTAACCCAATAATTCCAGCTTTACTAGCAACGTAGTTACTTTGACCCGCATTTCCCATAATTCCGACGACACTACTTATATTGATGATGGAACCACTGCGCTGTTTCGTCATCTTTCGGGCAACGCTTTTACACATGTTCCATGTTCCTTTTAAGTTGACATCAATAACTTGATCGAAGTCTTCTTCTTTCATGCGCATGATGAGATTATCGCGAGTAATACCACTATTATTCACCAATACATCAACTTGTCCAAACGTTTCTACTGCTGCTTGAACAATGGCTTCACAATCGGATAACTTGGTGACATCGCCATACACTTTTATCGCGTTTCCCCCAAGGTTTTTAATATGATGTACCGTATCATCGGCGGCTTCTTCGTTAAAGATGTAATTGACGACTACATTGGCTTTTTTACTACCGAAATGGAGTCCTATTTCACGTCCGATTCCCGTGTTTCCACCAGTAATAATTACGGTTTTATTGTTCATTGTTGTCGACCTCCTTGATTGTTTCTATTGTATGCTCTAATGATGCGACATCCTCTACATTTAAGATGGTAAGAGAACGATCAATTTTTTTGACAAAACTGCTCAATGTCTTCTTCGGACCAATCTCGATAAAGGTTGTTACATCATCGTTTATTAATTGTTCAATCATTTGATAAAAATAAACACTGCTTGTGATTTGTCGGACCATTGCATCTTCAAGTGATCCTTGATGATACGAACCATTGACATTCGTTAACAATGGTTTCGTAGGTTCTTTAAACGAATACTGTTGGATAAACTGTCCAAACTGAATCGCCGCTTCCTTCATCAAATCAGAATGAAACGGTCCACTGGTATTTAAGGGAATGACGCGTTTCGCACCGGCCTCTTTTGCAAGAGTGCTAACGGCTTCAACCGCCTCAACTTCCCCACTTATTACAAGTTGACCATATGTATTGTAGTTGGCGATAGTACAATAACCATCTACTTGTTTGATTGCGTCTAACAAAGGTTCTTTGTCCAATCCAAGAACGGCAGCCATACTACCCGAAACAGCAGCACTTGCTTCGTTCATGAATCGTCCACGAGCTTCTAATAAGTATAACCCTGTTTCAAAATCAAATACACCCGCATCGTATAATGCACCATACTCACCAAGCGATAATCCACATGTATGTGTTGATTTTAAGCCATTTTCATGCAATACCTTGTGGATGCTCGCATACAAAACAAACATTAATGGTTGGGTATATAACGTATCGTTTAATCGTTCTTCATCCTCAAATAGGATTGTCTTCACATCATAGCCAAGAGTATCACTAGCCTGTTGAAATAGCGCTTGTACCGAAGGGTACTGATCGTATAACTCACGTCCCATTCCTACATACTGTGAACCTTGACCAGAAAACATAAATGCAATGTTCATGGTATCACCTAATACGTAATCAGTGCGCCACCCCAGGTGAATCCTCCACCAAAGGCTACGGTTACAAATTGATCGCCTCGTTTTAAGTGACCTTTACGAATCGCTTCATCGATTGCCAGCGGTACACTTGCGGCGGATGTATTGCCATATTCATTGATATTGACATACATCTTGTCCATAGAGAAGTTTAAGTCACGCGCCGCCTTATCAATGATTCTCAAGTTGGCTTGATGCGCTACGATATAGTCCAAGTCATCAATTGACATCTTGTTCATCTCCAGCAGATCACGAACCATTTGTGGCATAATCCGTGTGGCAAATTTAAACACTTCACGACCGTTCATGTGAATGTGATCTTGTGTACTTTTTTCATTGGTATATGGATCTTTTAAATCCACATTATCACAAATAAGATAACTGTTGTCATCGCCATCGCTACCAGTAATTACTGTACGAATACTGTCGTAATCACTTGTCCCGATGACCATGGCTCCTGCAGCATCTCCAAACAGCACACATGTGTTTCGATCGGACCAATCGGTTAGACGTGTCAGTGTTTCAGCACCAACGATCAACGCATTGTGAAATGCGCCACTCTTAATCATTTTATCCGCGATTTGAAGTGCATATAAAAATCCGCTACATGCAGCATTGATATCAAATGCAGTAACGGTTTTTAAACCAAGCCGTTTTTGTAGTAGTTGTGCAATTCCCGGAAAATAATGATCTGGCGTAACCGTTGCTACGATGACCAAATCAATATCTTCTTTTGCCACGTGTGATGACTCTAGAGCTTCTAGTGCTGCTTGTTCTGCTAAATCAATGGTATATTCATCAGTAACGATATGTCGTTTTTCGATCCCGGTACGAGTCCGAATCCATTCATCATTTGTATCGACGATTTGTGCTAAATCATCATTGGTTAAAAACCGTTTGGGTACATAACTCCCCGTTCCTTTAATCTTTGTATAAATCATCGTGAAACGCCTCCTAAATTCTCGTAATTAAAGCGCTGGAAGAATCCCATATCGCGGTATTTTTTGATTCGCAAATCCCGTAAATCGATTGGTGGCAAATCCATCAACTGTTCCAATTCTTCAATAATTGCGAGTTTGGTATATTCATAGGTTACAACCGGATCAAAATGAGCACCACCGATAGGTTCGGCAATGATTCGATCAATAATTCCAAATTCCTCCAAGTCATAACTGGTTAATTTCATTACTTCTGCTGCCTTACTAGCTAATGTACTGTCCTTCCATAAAATACTGGCGTACCCCTCAGGTGATAGAATGGAGTAAATCGCATTTTCCAACATTAAGACGCGATTTGCGACGCCAAGAGCCAAGGCTCCTCCACTTCCACCTTCGCCAATAATCACGGCAATGATTGGTACGGTTAAACCAGACATCTCTAGTAGATTTCGTGCGATTGCTTCCCCTTGTCCACGTTCTTCAGCCCCGAGTCCAGGATATGCTCCTGGTGTATCGATAAATGTAATAATCGGTCGGCGAAACTTCTCTGCTTGTTTCATCAAACGGAGACTTTTCCGATACCCCTCAGGATGAGGCATTGCAAAATTTCGTTTAAGGTTCTCGTCTAAATTTTTACCTTTTTGTTGAGCGATAACCGTGACTGGGGTATTATTCAACATCGCAATTCCCGCAACAATACTTTCATCGTCACGATAGTTGTAATCACCGTGAAGTTCAATAAATTCGTCAAAGATAAAATGGATGAAGTCGAGTGATGTTGGCCGTTGCTGGTGTCGAGCTAATAGTACACGGTCCCATGCGGTTAAATCCGTCATCGCCTGACGTTTATATTTTTCCATTTCTTCTTTTATATTGCGTATCAAGGATGGATCATTCATCTCTTCAATTTTCGTTTCTAATTCGCGTAATTTACGCTCTTTTTCTAAGATATTCATCGTTAATACCTCCGATGCATCTTCAGTAATTGCGCAAGGGTATTGCGCATGTCTTTACGGTGAACAACTTTATCTACAAACCCTTTTTCCTGTAAGAATTCACTTCGTTGGAAACCTTCTGGTAAGGTTTGCTTGATTGTTTGTTCAATGACTCGTGGTCCGGCAAATCCAATCAATGCGCCGGGTTCCGCGAGTGTGATATCACCTAATGATGCAAAACTAGCGGTAACACCACCTGTTGTTGGATGAGTTAACACACTGATATACAAATAGCCATGATCACTGTGTTTTAATACCGCAGCACTTGTTTTTGCCATTTGCATAAGACTAAAGATTCCTTCTTGCATCCGAGCACCACCGGAAGCGGTAAAGATGATAATCGGTAGTTTTTTATAGATTGCATATTCAAAACTACGTGTGACCTTTTCACCAACAACACTACCCATGCTTCCCATAAGGAAGAAACTGTCCATAACACCAATCACGCAGGGTTGTCCATTGATTTTACAGTACCCATACATATACGCTTCATCGAGATCGGTTTTCGCTTGATACTGTTTGATTTTTTCATCATATCCCTCTTGGAATAACGGATTTAATGAAATGTATCCGAGACCCTTTTCAATAAACGTCCCCGGATCAACCGTCATCTTGATGCGGTCCACGGCACGCATCCGGAAATGCTCACCACAATGGGAACATATAAATTGTTCTTCTGCCATATGTTTTGTATTAACAGGTTCTTTACACTTACTACATTTTTCATATAATCCCTTAGGAACATCCAACGTGCTATTATAGTTGGTATGATGAAATGGTTTTGTACTACGTCGTTCTTGTTTTCGCTTTTCAAATGCTTTTATTAAATTATTCATGGTCATCATATCCTAACAATTGCTCCAAATGAGCAGCAATAAATCCTGTGTCCGTTTCTCCTTTGACAAAGCAATCCTCTTGGAGTATTTGCATGCAAAAAGCACGGTTATTATCCACACCATCAATGATGACTTCATCTAAGGATGCTCTCATTTTCATAATTGCATCCAGTCTGGTTTTTCCATGTACAATCAATTTCCCCATCATCGAATCATAATAGGGTGGAATTTGATATCCCGAATAGATAAAACTGTCAAACCGAACCCCATGGCCACTTGGTACATGGACAAGTGATATTGTCCCAGGACTAGGTCGGAAATTTTCTCGTGGATTTTCAGCATTGAGTCGAACTTCAATCGCATGACCTTTGAGTTCTACATCCTCTTGCGTAAACGATAATGCTTCACCACTTGCAATCCGAATTTGCTCTTGGATAATATCAACTCCAGTTACCATCTCGGTTACCGGGTGTTCCACTTGGATTCGCGTATTCATTTCAATAAAATAGAACTCATCTCCACTTACCAAAAACTCGATGGTTCCAGCATTCTCATAACCGACTTCTCGAGCAGCATTAATCGCTGCCTCAGCCATCTTGTTTCGAAGTTCATCCGAGATCAAGGATGGTGCTTCTTCAATGACTTTTTGATTTCGTCGTTGAATCGAACAATCCCGTTCACCCAAATGACACACATTGCCATATTTATCGGCAATAATTTGAAACTCGATATGACGTGGGTTTAGAATGAATTTCTCCATATACATCGTATCATCGCCAAAGGCAATTTTCGCTTCTGATTTCGCGGTTTCAAAGCTATTATCAAATTCTTCCTTGGTGTACGCAACACGCATACCGCGTCCGCCACCACCCGCACTGGCTTTAATCAATACCGGATAACCAATTTCATCCGCAAGTTGTCGTGCTTCAGCCAAACTGGCTACCGCACCATCACTTCCCGGAACAACGGGTACCCCTGCATCCATCATCATTTGCCGGGCTTTTGATTTATTACCCATATTGTGGATTGCTGAAGCTTTTGGTCCGATGAAACGAATTCCACATTCGATACAAAGCTCAGCAAACTTGGCATTTTCACTTAAAAACCCAAACCCTGGATGAATCGCTTCTGCTCCTGTAGAAATGGCAGCCGTTACAATATTCTCCATGTTTAGGTAGGATTCACTACTTTTATTTCCGCCGACACATACACTTTCATCAGCTAGTTGGACATGTAAACTATAGCGATCTGCTTGAGAGTAGATCGCTACGGTTTCGATACCCATCTGTTTACAAGCACGAATGATTCGAACCGCGATTTCACCACGGTTGGCAATCAGGATTTTTTGAAACATTATTCCTGAATTTCCATCACGACTTGACCGAACTCTACCATGGTCGCATCACTTACGTTTATTTTTACGACAGTTCCTGAAACAGGTGCTGCAATCTCATTCATCACTTTCATTGCTTCAACGATAAATAGTGTATCTCCCTTATTCACTTTTTGATTCACACGAACAAACGGACTTGCGTCTGGTGAAGGTGCTTGATAGAATGTTCCTACAAGCGGTGCTTTCACTAAGACATTGGTGTTTTCCTCAACTTCCGGTTGTACCTGTTCTGACGGGGTAGCTACCGGCGGAGTAGCTACGCCATTGTCAGAAACGGAAGGAGAACTAGAAAATATAGTTTGCGTTTTGTTCTTTTCTAATTTTATACTGAAATCCTTATCGGATATCTCTAACTTATCAATCTTGGAATCTTCGAACTCTTTGATAATGTTCTTGATCTGTCGTAGATCCATAGGTTAACCCTCCTAAAAACAAAAGAGTAAAGATTTTAACCTTTACTTTTGACTTTCGATATAATCAACTATTTGTTGTACGTTTTTTAATCCTTGAGCAACTTCATCGGATACGCTTAAATCAAATTCATCTTCAATTGCCATAATCAACTCTACAGCATCTAATGAATCCGCTCCTAAATCGTCATTCAAGTCTGCTTCTAATGTTACATCTTCCTTGTCTACACCTAACTCACTTACGATAATTTCTTGTAATTTTTCAAAAACCATCATTATTTCCTCCAATCTATAACAAAATTAGTTATATTGTATAAGAAATAATGATGGTTGTCAATTTATTTTGATGTTCAAACAATTGAATGGGTTTTCATATTTATCGACGCTCATACGTTACGTGTGAACGTATGCGCACATATGCATGTATGGCGATGAAAATCTTGATAAAATCGCCGATTAAATATACATAGAATCCGGCTAATACAAGCCAAATAGTTCCTTTTGTAACAAATGCAATATATGAGCCTCCAATCATATATAACAGCAGGCTAGAAATGACTAATACAAGGAATAAGTCAATATATGTCTTATTTAGAATCTTTACGTTTTTCATAATACTTACAAACATTGCAACAATTATGAAACCAAAAATGAATCCACCTCGAACACTGAGCAATATTCCCATACCTCCAGTAAATCCACTAAATATCGGTACACCGATCGCTCCTAGTAGTACGTACACCAACATACTAATCCCTGCATCTCGCGGATTTAGTATTAATCCTGCTAAGTAGACAAATAACGTTTGTAGAGTAATGGACGGCAAACTCCCCAGTGGAATCGCGATTCCTGCGGTTGCCCCCATCATTGACGGAAACAATGCAATCAGCAATAATTCTTTTACTCGATTATTCATACTGATTGGATAGACTCACTTCATTTGGCGTCAACGTAATGATTGTGTTATCATCTCGTTCAACAAGCAACTCACCAGCGGATGTAATGTCCTTCACTAGAACTTCTTGTCCATCAATATGGACATATTTATCGATCACATAGGAATATTCCTTATATCGTTGGGTAATGTCTTCATGGCTAGATGAAGCAAGCGCATTGAACGCATCAATAAAAGAACTTAGAACATCACGATAATCAACGAACCGACCGGTCTCAAGTAAAATGCTAGATGGGTGAAACTGGTACATATCCGTATTGCCAAAGGACACATTAACACCTAGACCAACGATGATATAGTTGTCGACTTTCTCGATTAACATACCGGCAATTTTATGTCGCTTGACGATGATATCATTGGGATATTTTATCATCGCATCAACATCAAATTGCTGTAGCATCTGAACCACGGCAATACTCGAACGCATCACCACTTCAAACGGCTGATATTCTTGAATGGTTGTGTCTAGTAAGAATGACGTGTGTAAGTTTCCATCCGTACTAACCCACGTTCGATCACGTCGACCACGACCCGCCGTTTGGATGCGAGCACACAGCATATCTCCATGTTTGTAATCACTGATGTGTTGTTTCATGAATGTGTTGGTTGAATCGATGGTTTGAAAAAAACAGACTTTATTTCCAATCATCATAAACCCTCCTTCAACAACGTATATATATTAAGTGTATCATATCTTATCCGCTACATGTTGTCAAACAGTATCATCGTAATAAAAAAACAAAAAGCCAGTTTCCTGGCTTTGATTTTTACATATGTCCGGCTTTCGCCTCTTTTACGTTTTTCTTTAGTTCGCGTTCGGCTTTGGCAAAGTCGACATTGCGTCGCTTGTTTTCCCGAATTCGTTCTTCACGAACCGTATTTAAATGATCTAAGGCACTATCTTTCGATAACCCTACATGAGCTTCTTGTGCAATAACATTAATAATATTGTTGTTGTGTTCCACGACACCATTTATGATAACGGTAAACAGTTCTTTGCCATCACGAACCATTTTAACATAGCCAATATCAACACTACTAATAATTGGAATATGGTCTTTCATGATTGCAAACTCACCATTCATTTTCGATGAAACAACAACGTACTCAATGTCTTCGTTATACAATTCACCATGTGGTGTGACTACACTAATTTTCATCGAATCACCCTACTTCATCGATTCGGCTTTTTTAATGACATCCTCAATGCTACCAACTAAACGGAAGGCATCTTCTGGTAGGTCATCGTATTTACCTTCTAAGATCTCTTTAAATCCTTTTACTGTTTGTTCTACTGGCACATACGTTCCTGGCTGTCCAGTGAACTGTTCGGCAACGTGGAAGTTTTGACTTAAGAACAAGCGGATACGACGTGCCCGATGAACAACTAACTTATCATCTTCACTCAATTCATCCATCCCGAGGATCGCGATAATATCTAGAAGTTCATTATAGCGCTGTATCGTCCGTTGCACTTCTCGTGCTACTTCATAATGTTCCTCACCAACAATCTCCGGAGCCAATGCTCGAGAGGTCGATGCAAGCGGATCCACCGCAGGATAAATTCCCTCTTCGGAAATCTTTCGACTTAGGTTTGTTGTGGCATCCAAGTGGGTAAACGTTGTCGCAGGCGCTGGATCAGTATAGTCATCGGCAGGTACATAGACGGCTTGAATCGAGGTGATTGAACCTTCTTTTGTCGTTGTAATCCGTTCCTGCAATTTTCCCATTTCTGTTGCCAACGTGGGTTGATATCCAACTGCTGAAGGCATTCGCCCCAACATCGCGGATACTTCACTACCCGCTTGAGTAAAACGGAAGATGTTGTCAATGAAGAACAATACGTCTTGATGTTCTTCGTCACGGAAGTGTTCCGCCAAGGTTAATCCGGTTAACCCGACACGCATCCGTGCTCCCGGTGGTTCATTCATCTGACCGAAGACCATGGCTGTTTTTTCAATAACGCCACTTTCGGTCATTTCATGATATAAGTCATTCCCTTCACGAGTCCGTTCACCAACACCAGCAAATACGGAGATTCCTCCGTGTTCTTGGGCAATGTTGTTGATTAACTCTTGGATTAATACCGTTTTCCCAACACCAGCACCACCAAAGAGACCGATTTTACCACCTTTAATATACGGGGCCAATAAATCGACGACTTTGATTCCAGTTTCGAGAATTTCTACTTCACTACTGATGTCTTCCAATTTGGGTGCAGGACGATGAATGGGATTACGTGGTACGTCTTTACCCAACGCTTCTTTTCCATCAATTTCCTCCCCTAAGACGTTAAAAATACGACCTAAGGTTTTCGTTCCAACTGGAACCGTAATCGGTGCATTTGTATCGACAACGTCCATACCGCGAACAACTCCATCCGTACCATCCATTGCAATCGTACGAACAACGTTGTTTCCTAGGTGCAGTGAGACTTCTAAGGTTAAATGAATCCCAACACCGTTATTATCTTTTGGGTCGACATGAATGGTTAATGCATGATTGATTTCGGGCAATTTGTCATCAAATTGAACGTCCACAACCGGACCCATTACTTGAACGATTTTTCCTTTGTTCATAAGTTCCTCCTTAGTTCACCGCATTGGCGCCGCCAATGATATCGGTTAACTCCATAGTAATTGCGGCTTGACGTGCACGATTGTAATGCAACTGCAAGGTCTTAATAATATCCTCCGCATTGTCCGTTGCGCTTTTCATCGCGGTCATCCGCGCTGCATGTTCACTAGCTTTACCATCCAAAATGATTCCATAAAGCATATTTTCAACATACATCGGTAGTACATGATTTATGATTGCTTTGGGACTGGGTTCATAGTTATAAATGAGCGCAATCTCCGGTAATTCCTCTTCGTCTTCTTGATGATAACCATTTACAATCGGTAGTAGTTGATACTCCTCGACTTGCTGTGAAATCGTGTTGATAAAGTGATTGTAGAAGACGACGATTTTATCAATTTCGCCTCGTAAAAAAGACTTCATGAAATTGGTTGAGACCTCTTTGAAATCAATGAACTGGACATCATCACGAACATGAATGGCATGATCGTTCAACAATGGGTAGTTCATTCGTTTCGCATGACTCATGGCTTTGTAACCAATCGGTGCCACAACAAATTCATCTGCTGAAGTATGATTCTCTTTTACATAGGCATCAAATGCTTTAAAGATACTTGAATTATAAGGTCCCGCGAGACCACGATCGGATGAAACAATGATGTAACATACTTTGTCGATGTCTCTCTCCACCAACATTGGGTGGCTGACATCGTCTTGTTCCAGTAGGTTATCAATCATTTGTCGGAGACGATGCATTAATGGACGAAAATCCTTAATTGCTCTCTCCGCTTTTTTGAGTTTCGATGCCGATACCATGTGCATCGCTTTCGTAATTTGTGCGGTTTTCTTGGTCGCATTAATACGGGATCTTATTTCTCTCATTGTTGCCATATTAACACCACCTTATACAAATACTTTTTTGAACCTTGTAATAACGTCTTTCAGTTGTTCTGTGTCCGGTAATCCTTTGGATGTCCGAATTTCATCAAGGAGGGCATCTCCTTGTTTATCACGTTTAAAATAATCGTGCAACTCTGCTTCAAATCGTAAAATGTCTTCGACTTTCACGTCATCTAAGAACCCGTTGATTAGGCTAAAGATACTAATGACTTGGAGTTCAACGTCCATCGTTTTATGCAATCCTTGTTTGAGGATTTCAACGGTACGTTTTCCTCGTTCTAATCGTGCTTTCGTCGCGTCATCTAAGTCACTACCAAATTGGGTAAATGCTTCTAGTTCACGATACGCAGCAAGATCGAGACGCAGTGTACCAGATACTTTTTTAATCGCCTTAATTTGCGCACTTCCTCCAACTCGGCTAACCGATAATCCAGCGTTGATTGCTGGTCGGACACCACTGTGGAACAAATCGCTTTGTAAGAAAATTTGGCCATCGGTAATACTGATGACATTGGTTGGAATATAGGCACTAATGTCACCAGCTTGGGTTTCGATGATTGGTAACGCAGTAATGCTTCCGCCACCAAGGTCATCGTTCAATTTCGCAGCCCGTTCTAATAATCTACTGTGCAAGTAGAATACATCTCCAGGGAATGCTTCACGTCCTGGGGGACGACGAAGTAATAACGACAACTCACGATACGCAATTGCATGCTTTGTTAAATCATCGTATACAACAAGAACATCTTTTCCATCAAACATAAACTCTTCCCCAATGGTAACACCCGCGTACGGAGCAAGATAGAGTAATGGTGACGGTTGTGAAGCACTGGCATTTACGATAATCGAATAATCCATTGCTCCATGTTGTTTTAATGTTTCATATACATTGGCAACGGTACTCTCTTTCTGACCGATGGCAACGTAGATACAAATAACATCTTTTCCTTTTTGGTTGATGATGGTATCGATCGTAATCGATGTTTTACCGGTTTGGCGATCACCAATGATCAATTCGCGTTGTCCCCGTCCAATCGGAACCAATGCATCTAATACTTTAAGACCGGTTTGTAATGGTTCATTCACGCTTTTACGACTCATTACACCCGTTGCTTTTTGCTCCAACGGTCTCGTTTTTTTGCTCGCAATTGGCCCACGTCCATCCAAGGGTAATCCGAGCGGATTGATGACGCGTCCAATCATATCTTTTCCAACCGGAACCTCTAAAATACGACCGGTTGTTTTTACCGTGTCGCCTTCTTTAATTTCGGTACTCTCATCAAGCAAAATGGCACCGACATGATCGGTCTCCAAGTTCAACACCATACCAAACACGTCATTCGGGAACTCTAGGAGTTCTCCACTCATCGCTTTATCCAAGCCATGAACTAAGGCAATTCCGTCCCCAACAGTAATAACCGTTCCGACGTTTTCGGTTTTGGTTTGTTTTTCATATTTCTTGATTTGCTCCTTGATTAAGGAACTAATCTCAACCGGGTTGATTTTACTCATATTTCCACCTCGTTATTTCGATAAATCGTTTTGTAAAGAATGCAGGTAATTGTTAATCGTTTGATCAAGGACATGTCCTTCATACTCAATCCGAACCCCACCGATGATCGATGGATCGACAACATTCTCTAACGTAACGGTTCGTTGATGCTTTTTACCGATGCTGGTTTGTAAGTTTTCCAACTCGGTTTTGGTTAATGCTACTCTGGAATACACCGTCGCATACATTACCTTATGTTGATTGTTAATAATCGTTTGTAATTCGCGATACACATCGTCCAGTAAATCGACACGGTTGTTGTCGATCAAGACGTATAGGAAATGGATGAACAAGGGATGTTCAATCGCATTCTTTAGAACCTCTTTTTTCTCACTTTTCTTAATCTTTGGATGATTCAAAAAGATGTGAATATCCGAATCTTGAGCTTCTAAAAATCCGTCATAGACCTCTTGTAACGAATCGAGTTGTTTCGATTCCAATGCCAAAGAAAACAGTGCTTCTGCATACTGAAAAGCCACGTAACTCATTAATTTGAAACCTCTTTGGTTACGTGTTGTAGTATATCTTTATGTTTCTTTGGATCCAACTCTTTTTCAATGATTTTCTCAGCCATCAACGTTGCAACACTAACGATTTCATTATTGATATCGGTTCGTGCGCGTTCGACCTCATTTTCGATTTCTTCTTGGGCATTTTCAAGCAAGCGTTCGGCTTCTTGTTTCGCTGTCGAAACAATCGTTTTACGCTCTTGTTCTCCGCGTTCTTTGGCTTCGTCATAAATGCCTTTGGCACTTTGACGAATTTCATGCAACTCAGCATCCGCTTGTTCTTTTAACTTTGCGGCTTCATCACTTGCGGTTTTCGCTTTCGTAAACTCTTCATTCATCGCTTCTTTACGTTTCTCTAAGAAATCCGTAACGTGATTCCAAAAGAAGAATTTAACCACCAAAAAGAGGACGATGGTTGAGGCAATCTGTATCACCATTTCGATGGGGTTTACCCCCAGGGAACTGTTTACAAACTCCTCTATCGCTTGAGCAACATTCTCCATGATGCCAGCCTCCTTTAATTCGTAGTACTATGCAACAAAAATTAATAATATTGCAACGATTAGTCCGTATAGACCAGTGGTTTCCGCAATCGCTTGTCCGGTAATCATCAATGATTGAATCCGACTAGCTGCTTCAGGTTGACGACCAAGTGCTTCTACAGCTTTCCCTGCAGCATACCCTTGTCCAATACCAGGACCAAATCCAGTTAATACTGCAATACCAGCACCAATGAATGCCATTCCATTTGCGAAAAATTCATTAAATACTACTTCCATTTATAGTTCCTCCTTAATTAATGTACTCTGTTATATATGAACTGCTTGCGCAGACCATTACTCCTCTACTGCTAAACTCATAAAGATGGTGAATAGCATGAAATACACATAGGCTTGAATCGCTCCAAAGAACACATCAAACACAGCGTGAATGAAGGCTCCAACACCCAAACCAATCGTTTGGAATATGGCAAATCCAATTCCGTTCAAAATTAAAATATCAATCGCATCAAAGATAAACATCGCCAGTTCATAACTACCGCGGAAGATAATTAATCCGATAATACTACCACTGAGTAGGTTCCCAAACAAACGAAGTCCCATCGCCAGTGGGGTTGATATCTCACCAATCAAATTTAATGGATTGAGCATACTCTTTGCTCGTTTAAAGGGATTGGTTACCGTATATCCAACCAGCTGAATACTACCAAACGCAAAGACACTAAACGACAAGGCCACCATAATATTCGACAAAGGGGCAGTCAGTCCAAATAAACTAACGGTATTGGCAAACAACAAGAATATGAGAATCGTCATCGTTAATGGAGCATACGGTTTCCAGTTCTTATGAAACACATTTTTAACCATGTCATTTACCATTTCAACAAACATGACGGCAATCAACGTAATCCCATGGGGAACATCTGTTGCCTGTAATTTTTTAACCCGTAAACCAATCAAAGACAAAGCAATGATCAGTACCGTTGTTATGATCAATGAAGATTTCACTCCAGGTGCTAAATTTACATAAAAATCAATCACTCTGTCCCACCTCGTTTCTCTAAGAATAATGCGATATATATACTCACTTTAAACGTCAACAATCCAATCGCCGTTGCCACGATAATCAAGGTATCGGATAATCCAACAGCAACGAGAATAATGGCATAAAAAAGGTAGCGAAAGATATAATTGCGAACCACCCGCTTTGAAGCATCCTTCGCTTGCTCATCTAAAATCTTTTTGGTCGTCTTATACATCATACTCATCATCATTAACGATGTCGCGCTTCCAAGGACAAAGGAATACGCCCACATATCAGAGACCACAAAATACAACAAAACCGCTACAACTCCAGTTACGACCCACGTAATTGGAAAGGCTTTGATGAATGCATTACTATTGTCGTTCATCCTCATCACCTTGTTTGTTTACGACAGTAATCAAATGATAAATCGAGTAAAACACTGCAACAATCATCAATACTACCGTAAACACAAATCCTGTATTGAGCCATAGATCCAAATAATATCCAACGAGATACCCAAGACCAATGATCACTAATGTTTCAAAGACAAATCCACTGACAAGCGCCAGTACATTCCATTGCTTATTATTATTGTGTTCGTCCATTATTTGGTTCCAAATAAACGATCGCCACAATCTCCTAACCCTGGCACTATATAACCAACGTCATTTAACTTCTCATCCATCGCAGCTAAATAAATATCCACATCCGGATGATCGGCATTCAATCGTTCCACACCTTCGGGACATCCGACTAAACCAACATAACGAATGTCTTTGGCACCACGTTTTTTCACTGCTGTTATCGCAGCACTCGCACTACCCCCAGTCGCTAACATCGGATCGACAACCAAGACCGTCCCATCCACGATTTCATTGGGAAACTTCGCATAATATTCATGCGGTTCCAATGTCTCTTCATCGCGATACATTCCCACATGCCCCACTTTGGCGGTGGGAATAATCATTTGGATTCCATCGACCATACCTAGTCCAGCACGTAAAATCGGAACGATGATAACATCTTTTGCCAACTGACGGGTTATCGTTTTTGTAATCGGGGTTTCCACTTCCACTTCTTTGGTTGGTAAATCACGGGTAATTTCATAAGTGATCAACCCTCCAATTTCATTTACGTTTTCCCGGAAACTTTTGGTATTGGTGTTTTTGTCCCGAATGATTGTCATCTTGTGATCAATCAACGGATGATTTAGAATGGTTACTTTTGCCATAGGGTCCTCCTAGTATTGATCTATTTTTTGAACACGTCGTTCGTGTCGTTCTTCATGTGAAAACGCTGTATCAACCCATACCTTTACAATCTCTAGTGCCAGTCCTGGTCCTACCACTCGACCACCCATGGTTAATACATTCGAATCGTTATGCAGTCTCGTCGCCTTAGCGGTGAATACATCATGAACAAGTGCGGCACGAACGCCTTGTACTTTGTTCGCCATAATACTCATACCAACACCGGTACCACATACTAAAATACCACGTTCAAAGGTATGATCCCGAACCCCTTCGGCTACTTTAATCGCGTGGTCGTTATAATCGGTACTAGTAAATGAATGGGTGCCCATGTCGGTAACGTCATGACCTTCATTGATTAAAAATGCTTTAATTTCCTCTTTGAGAGCAAATCCTCCATGATCCGCACCAACTGCTATTTTCATCTCATCACTTCCCACTTAAATTATGACTCTTTGCTATAACAATTATAACAAAACTTTGCAAGAAAACAACCTATAATTAAATAAATATGATAAATATTATATATAATTTATTATTTAAACCAATTCCCCTTTTTGACGTAATAACAACGACAACTTTTGTCATAATTTTTCTCTCTTATTGCTCTACATATGGTATAATTCTGCATGGAGGTGATACGATGTTTAAAACATTCGCAGGCTATTATCGCAATCATATGTTTCTATTCGTTGGCGATACCATTGCCGCATTGGCAATGAGTGGAATCAACTTGTTTTTCCCCGATGTTTTAGGCCGCTTTGTCGATGATTTCATCGTCAACAAGGACATCTCCACCATGTATCTCTACGGTATCATTCTTGCGATTTTATACATCATTCGCATGGGTTGTAACTATTTCGTCAATTATTACGGTCATGTCATGGGTACCCGAATTGAACGAGACATGCGCATCGATTTGTTTGAAAAGATTCAAACCTTAGATTCCGACTATTTCGACGATCACAAAACCGGAAGCATTATGACCCATATCGTCGGTCATTTACGCGATATCTCGGAAATGGCCCACCATACACCGGAAAACGTCATTGTATCTACCATTATGTTGATTGGTAGTTTTATTATTTTATTCAAAATCCACGTGTTCTTCACGATTGTTATTTTTGTATTATTGCTGTTATTAATTTTGTTCAGCGCCTACCGCCGTGACAAAATGATGAACGCTTCCCGTAAGACACGGGCTACCCATGAAGAAATCAATAGTGAAGTCGAGAATTCCATTGGTGGCATTCGTTTAACCAAAGCCTTCACAAACGAAGACTTCGAAATCAAAAAATTCCAACGTGTAACGCACTTATATCAGGAATCTTTCGGTGAATTCTATAAGCAAATGGGTATCTTCAGTAGTGGAACAAACGTCATTATTGATCTTCTCTATGTCGTGGTATTGGTCTATGGAGGAATCCTCGTAAGTCAAGGTGAAATCACCTTGGGTGACTACACCCGGTTCTTCTTCTACTTAACATTCTTAATTCAACCAATACGAACCTTAATTTCCACCATCGAGCAAGTTCAAAAAGGCTGGAGTGGATACGAGAAATTCTATCACATCTTAAACATCCAACCAAAAATTACATCTCCCAAAAACCCACTCTATCTCGATCAACCAGAAGGAACCATCGAGTTTCGCAATGTAACCTTCCAATACGAAAGTTCACGAAGTGATGTCTTGCACAATTTTAACGTCACGATTCAACCCGGTAAAAAAGTCGCCCTCGTTGGGGAAACTGGCGTCGGGAAAAGCACCATATCAAAATTAATCCCACGCTTTTATGACGTCAACGAAGGTGAAATTTTCGTCGACGGACACAACGTCAAAGACTATGACATATACTCATTGCGTTCACATATCGGTCACGTACAACAAGATGTCTACATTTTCTACGGATCTATCCAAGACAACATCCTATATGGAAATCCAACAGCCACCTATGACGACGTCATCGAAGCCGCCAAAAAAGCAAACATCCATGACTTCATCATGACCCTTGATGACGGCTATAAAACCTTGGTCGGCGAACGCGGTGTCAAATTATCTGGTGGTCAAAAACAACGCGTCAGTATTGCCCGTGTATTTCTCAAGAACCCACCGATTCTTATTCTCGATGAAGCAACAAGTAGCTTGGATAATATCACTGAAAAAATGATTCAACGAGCGCTTGACAATCTCTCAGTCGGACGCACGACATTGGTGATTGCCCACCGATTATCCACCATTTCCAATGCCGATGAAATCCTCGTCTTGACCGAAGACGGTGTCAAGGAACGCGGTACCCATAAAGAGCTGATTGCCAATAATGGCTACTATGCGCAACTATATCGCGCATCGATTGAAATCTAAACGACACCAGCTAAGTGTCGTTTTTTTTTACAAAATAATTGACAAATTAATCATTTATGAATACAATTTTGCTATCAAGAATAGTTGAAGGAGAAACGTTATGATAAAACGGGGTTTATATGACCTGTTGGGAAAGACCATTGAACACAAGAAATTCGGTCTTTGTGAGGTCCTTGAAGTTGTACAACCGGATGAAGGTAAATTCATTGGTAAAATCGTGGATACAAACGAAACCAAAAAATTCGTTTTTTCCACGCAATTCTTTAATAATATCAATGATTTTGAAACCGTTAATGTGAAAGTAGCCAAAAAAGCTACTCCTTCTCGCGTTCACAAAAAAGTTGATTTGGATAAATACCGCAATCACCCCTTGGTGAAAAAAATAGATCAACAAGAAGGCGGCTATCGTACTCGTCACTTATACGAGGAACCAGAAACCGATCAAGTGGATGACAACGAACCGGAAACCGATGACAATGAAGATTAAAAAAATACTACAAAAATTGTAGTATTTTTTTTATAAATTCAATTGCATTTGTTGTTCTAAAATATCTCGAACCGGTTTATAGGTTTTCCGATGAATCGGCGTAACTCCGTATGTTGTTAACGCTTTGAGATGTTGCTTGGTTGGATATCCTTTATGTCGCTCGAATCCGTAATTGGGATATACATTACTCATGTCTACCATGTATTGATCGCGTTCAACTTTAGCCAAAATACTTGCGGCAGCAATGGTGGCACTTTTACTATCCCCTTTGATGATCGATTCAACACGGATGGATAATGAAGGTAACGGCATCGCATCGGACAGGACAACATCTGGGGCAATCGATAAGGTATCCAGTGCCATCAACATCGCTTTCCGGGAGGCTTGATAGATGTTGATTTCGTCAATTTCCTCTGGTGTTACATACGCAACAGCGTATGACAATGCCCGTGATTTTATTGCAAGAGCTAATGCATTTCGTTTCGCTTCTGATAATTTTTTCGAATCATTTAGTCCCTCAATATGATCCCGAGGATTTAAGATCACTGCGGCAGCTACCACCGGTCCAGCAAGTGGTCCCCGTCCAACTTCATCACATCCGGCAATGAACTGATATCCTTGGTCGAGATACACGGTTTCATACTGATACAAGTTCTTCCACCCGGTCCAACGTAATTTTACCCAAGCGTCCATGACGAAGGTCATGTAAAACAATGTCACAGACTCGATCATAATCAATCTCACGACCTGGTAACAAACACCCTCGTTTCAGACCGATATCATCAAATAACTGGACGATATTATCGATATCGACATCCACATCGTACCGTTCTTCCAACCGACCTTTGTAGTAGCGATTCAGATACCTAAATCCGGCAATAGTCACATCATCCTTGGGTAAGATTTGATCCTTGATCGCACCGGTTAAAGCCAGTTTAACGGCGATCTCTTCGTCATCAAATTTGGGCCATAGTATTCCCGGTGTATCCAATAATTCAAAATCCGTACCAACACGTATATATTGTGTTTGTCTCGTGACACCAGGCCGATCACTAACAACCAGTTTTTTCTTACCAGCAAGGGTATTAATCAATGTCGATTTACCTACATTGGGAATACCCAATATCATCGTTCGCAGTGGTCGTTCTTTACGTCCTCGTTGTTTCTCTTTTTCAATCACATCTTGTAGCAAGGATTTTATAAGCGGTAGGATTTGATGAACTCCGCGATTCTTCGCAGCATCAATCCTGAGGGAAGGAATCCCTTGATCCTGATACATTTCTATCCACTTTTGCAGTTCTGCAGTATCCGCTAAATCCGCCTTGTTAAAGAGGATTACTCGTGGTGTTGAACCAATCATGTCACCAACGCTTGGATTCTGCGACGAAAAAGGGATTCGTGCATCAACTAACTCGAGCACAACATCCACCAATTTTACTTTTTCCTTGATTTCCCGTTTTGTTTTTGCCATATGGCCGGGATACCATTGTATTTGTTTCATATCATCACTCCTAGTTGAGGAGATTGTAATCTTTAAACGATAAAATCACTTTCCCAAACAAATCCTCATAGGGAACCACACCAAACTCACGAGAATCTCGAGAGTACCCACTAATTTCACCAACAACTGCTTTTCCATCACGATTATCGCCAAGGACAAAGTACGAATTGTCCGTCACTGTAAACTCACAAGTATCAATGTCATCACTGTTGTAACAATACGTTTTTACCGTATCTTGGTCAATAAATGTTTGTGGTAGTAATTCACCATCGATATAGACCTCATTATTATCAATCAACACCGTCTCACCAGGAAGTCCGATAATCCGTTTGATTAAGTAGGGATCTTGGTATTCTTCGACATACAGTATCACCACATCATAGCGTTCATACGAGACGTTAAAATGCGTGAATATAACGGCTTCATTGTCGTGATAATTCGGTTCCATACTGGACCCACTAATTGGCGAAAACGATATAAAAAACATATTTGCTAACGTGAATAAAACCATCAATGTGGGAATCACGCTGAGGAAATCAAGCACATCATTTGTTCGTTTGAACAAACGGTACAACTGTTTTTTATGAAGTTCTTCTTGTTTCGTTTGAACAACAAGACTTAGGGCGAAAATAGACGTAACAAATGCGACGATTATGAGGAGTAAAAAGATATCCGCATTCACTGGATTAAAAACAAAGTTGTGATCCAATTGACGCAATACAAAATAGAGTACTGTCATGCCAATGATAAACGGTGCACGACGCAGTAAAGACGAGCGTGCGCTCGTCGTTTGCAATGTGTAATTTTCAATCTGGTCAATTGATTCTTCTTCATCCAATGTAGGAATCATATCCTCTTCATCATGCATGTTATCGCCTAGCTTTCATCCAGTATTTTTTCCAGTTCATCGATTGTAATCAAGACACTGCGCGCCTTACTTCCAACGTTATCGGATACGACTCCAATTGCGTATAGTTCCTCAACAATTTTTTGAGCGCGATTGAATCCAATCCGAAACTCTTTACTAATTTTATTGATCGACGCTTCTTCATTTTCTACAACAAAACGAGCGACCTCTTCAAACAAGTCATCCATACTCTCATTACGTGTTGCTTTTTTCACCAAGGTTTCTTGGGTAAACATGTACTCACTTGGGCGTTGCTTACGGATGAACTCATTGACATTATATATTTCACTATCACTGATATAGGCACCCTGTACCCGGATTTGAGGTTTACCACTTTCGGCAAACAACATATCACCACGACCCAGTAATTTATCGGCTCCGGCACTATCAATAATCGTCATGGAATCAATATAGCTACTAACCATAAATGCGATACGAGTAGGAATGTTCGATTTAATCGTTCCTTTAACAACATCCGTCGATGGACGTTGGGTAGCAATAATTAAATGCATTCCTGCAGCACGCGCTTTTTGGGTAATCCGCATAATTGCTTCTTCAACACTGTTGGATGCAATCATCATCAAATCGGCAAGTTCGTCGACAATGATAACGATGTATGGCATTTTATCTAAGTTCTCATTGAAGGCCTTGTTGTTATAGGAGGTGATGTCTTTCACGCCTTCTTCTTTAAATATCACAAAACGACGTTCCATTTCTTCCACTGCCCAGCGTAATCCAGCCGTCGCAATTTTACTATCGGTAATAACCGGCGTAATGAGATGTGGCAACTCATTGTAGGCGCTAAGTTCGACCATTTTCGGATCAATCAACATCAATTTTAAATCATCGGGAGAATACGTAAATAGCAAACTCATTAATATCGTATTAATACAAACACTTTTTCCACTTCCGGTTGCGCCAGCAACCAAGCCGTGGGGCATTTTTGAAATCGATGTATAAACACCATTCCCATCAATATCGAGTCCAAGGGCAATGGTTAATGGATCTTTGCTATGCGTAAACTCATCACGACTGACAATATCGACAAAATGAACAATTTCCGGGATTTCATTCGGCACTTCAATACCGACGGTGTTCTTCCCAGGAATTGGGGCTTCCATTCGAATCTCTTTCGCAGCCAATGCCATTTTTATATTATCGGTAATACCGGTAACTTTTTTGACGTACACGCCACTTTCTAATTCAATTTCATAGCGTGTTACCGTAGGACCTTTGGTATAGGTTTTCACGCGTGCACCAACACTGAACTCCTCAAACGTACGATCAAGAATATCGATTTGATTTTGAACCCAATCATCGGTATTGGTTGCTTGTTTTACCGGTCTTGTCAATAGACCTGTATGAGGCAATTTATAACTACCATATTGTTGACGAAGTGGTTTCTTCGGATATCGTTTCGGTTCTGGCTTTGGCTCAATGTTAGGTTGAGGTTCATCAACGAGTACTTCTTCTTGGATGTCCTTCCGTGCTTCTTTTACGGTATCTTTATCAAAGAAATCACCGAGACTCGTTTTCGGTTGCGGTGGTGTTTGCCGTGGTTGTTCAGTTACCTCTGAAACAATGGGATCGTTCAGTCGATGACGACGCTTACCTTGATGTTCCATCGCTTCTTTTAAGTTCTTTCCTTTCACCAAATCAAACTCCGGATATGCCGTTCCATATCGTTCTTCCATGGTTTCTTTTGTCATTTTCGGTTTGGTTCGGAATCCATCTAATTGCAAATCCAAATCACCGGTACGTTTGGTTGGATTTGGGATGACGATTTCGTCTTTTACATGCGTCCCAAAAATCGGTGACACAAAGTGATCTTTCTGATACTTCTTCGTCATCGATTCATCTTGAATTTGTGGAATTTCAAACGGTTTGGTATCCGGCGTTCGTTCTTCCACAACATTCTTTCGTTTTTTCCATCCAAACATTGAGCTCACCTCTTATTTTGTTTGTGCATCGTTAATAAATGCTTTGATCTGATCGTAGGACTTACGTTTCTTATCGACATATCGTCCTACTTCTTCACCATTCTCAAAATACAAGAAACTAGGAATTCCAAAAATCTCTAGATGTTTTGCTAGATTAATATCAACATCACGATCCATACTATAAAACTCAATGGTACTAAATTCGTTTTCCAACCGAGGTAAATGTGGTTTCGTTGCAAAGCAGTCGGGACACCATTTCGTATACCAATACACCAATACGTTCGGTTCATTTTCAATCACATCATAAAACTGTTTAAGGGTTTTGATCTCCTTCATCTTCATCGTCTCCTTCTGTCAGTAAATCCTCCATGTCTCCTTCAACAAGGCCAAGATCAACGTCCTTGTCAAAAAGTTTCTTACTGTAGATTTTAGTGGTTTCTTCACCGACCACACTAATAATCACAACACAAACTTTCCGTGTCATAACATCAATACTAGTGTTGATTACTAGTTTTCGAAACCAATAAACGGGATTGATTGCATTCAATGCCATCCCACCATATTTTAACACTTTTCCAAGTTTTGCCTTCTTTGCTGCTTTGACAATTTTACTTTGTTCCAAATTTCGTTTCTTTTCATATAGATTAACAATATGAATAATCCGTGTTTTCTTAGCATTTTTTAATACGGGAATCTCAAGCAATGTATCAATCCGGTTGGTAATATAGTGATTGAGTTCCATCAGTTCCGTAACGCTTAATTCCAGCATCGGATATTTCGACTCCGGAAAGAAATAACGACTGATTTCTTCGAGTAGTTCATATGCCATAGCGGATGTTGATTTGAATGCACCATCTTGATCGTATTTCAGCATTCGTTTTAACTTCCGTTGTTTTTCATAGATTAGATTTTTCAGATCCTCTGGATCCATTTCTCGATCAGGACGCTTGATATCAGCTAAATCCAATCGTCGTCCGCGAAAGGTGAAAAAAGTGAAAAATGCCAAAAAAGCGACAATTCCTGTCACCATGCCTAAAAAGAAATTCGCAAAGCCCGAAAAACTAGTAAAATCAAAAGGCATTTTCATCACGTCCAATCTACCCATCATTATAACATATTTTTGTTTTGTATTGTGTATATTTTACGAATGTGGCATAATACTATGAGGTGATATTTATGGAAAAGTATTTAATTGCACTTGATTTGGACGGCACCCTCCTTGCGGATTGGCAAACAATTACGCCAAAAACCAAAAAATATTTACGCTCCTTGTCACAACAAGGACACGACATTGTTATAGCGACAGGACGTCCATTTCGGAGCAGTGAAGAATTCTATGATCAACTCGGACTAACAAGCCCAATTATCAATTATAACGGTGGTTTAATCACCAATAAACACGACCCTGATTTTGACGTGCGAAACATCTCGATTCCCAAAGAATACATCTACGACATCGTCCAACAGAATAAGGACATCATTAAGAATGCATTTGGTGAAGTATTGGACGACATCTTCCTATGGCATGATACCGAGGAAATTCGACCATTATTACATTACTTTAACGGTGCCAAACTCACTGTCGGCCATTTTGAAGACATTTTACATGAAGATCCCAATGGTTTCTTAATTGTTTGTCACCAGGGACAGGCACAGCATCTTGAAGACTTCATTGCAGACAAATACAAAGACCGTGTTCTTGCACGTAATTGGGGCTCATTTTATAATTATGTCATTGAACTATATACTCCAGAAACCAACAAAGGACTTGGTTTACAGTACGTTGCCGAACACCTTGGGTATGATCAAGATCACATCATCGCATTTGGCGACGCTCACAATGATATTGAAATGCTACGGTATGCTGGTCTCGGTGTTGCCATGAAAAATGCTCAAGATCGCCTGAAAGTCCACGCCGATGACATAACCGAATATGATAACACGGAAGATGGCCTTGTTCATTACTTAACATCGTTCTTTAAAACCAAACAAAAACACGTAAAAAAATAACGTGTTTTTTATTTAGAAAAAGCCCATTTAATTTAGAAAGTCCTTTCATCTTATTACTTTGTCTGATAGAGTAATCATGTGAACACTCCCACTACTTACAATAGGTATTGTTGAAGTAGGGGCTTCTCGGGTAATGCGCACTATCGCGCGCAAATCAATCGAGCTATCAAGGTTGTCCCATCCTCTATGTAATATCTATTCTTTTGTTTTCTGTTTTTACTCCCTTCTACTATTTACCTACTTGCATACTATCATATTGTTGTAGAAGTGGCAAAATGCAGAAAACGCAATATTTTCGAAAATGCAAAGCATTTCTGCACCAGAAATGATATATATTCATCTCCCACTTACCAAATTTTCGAAAATTTGCTTGAAGAAGGAGTCTTCTATATATGAAACGATAAAAGTACTCTGACAGATAAAGTAATTGAGGTGTTATTTATGAAACGAATCACAATTAACAACATTGTCCGCCCCTATGCGAAGCCGTCAAACGCTCGGGCGATATGGCAACTAGCAAACACGTTACTCCCGTATTTTGGTCTAATCGCGTTGATGTTTTGGATGCTACAAGCAGGTATTCACTACCTATTGGTCCTTCCATTATCAATATTACCGGCACTATTTTTAGTCCGGATATTTATCTTGTTTCATGACTGCACACACAGTTCCTTTATGACATCCAAAAAATGGATGACCGTGATTGGACATGTCCTTGGAATATTGACGTTTACGTCCTATCATCAATGGCAACGCGAACACTTAACCCATCACCGAACCGTTGGTAATTTACAACAACGAGGGGTTGGAGATGTATGGACAATGACCGTCGATGAATACCAACAGACTTCGTGGTTAAAACGTTTGGGTTATCGTCTATATCGTCATCCCTTCTTCTTATTTGGGATTGGTCCATTCTACATGTTTGTCATTAATCAACGTCTACCGATTGCGATGAAAACCAAAAAAGATTGGATTAGTTTACTCATTTCAAATCTCGGGATTTTAGCAATCATCCTCACGGTTTCATTCACCGTTGGATTTAAATACTATTTGATGATTCAACTTCCAATTATCTTCATTGCCTCTTCTCTTGGCGTATGGCTGTTCTTTGTCCAACACCAATACGAAGAAGTCTACTGGGCAGATAGCGATGAATGGGATATCACCGAAGCCGCATTAAAAGGATCGAGTGTCTATAAACTACCACGTATTTTAGATTGGTTTACCGGTAATATCGCGTATCACAATGTTCATCATTTAAACGCACGTATTCCCAATTATAACCTTCGAAAACTATTCCACTCAACCAAAGCATTCCGCAATTCCAAAGAGATCAATATTCTTGAAAGCATCCACTTAGCAACACTTTACTTATACGATGAACGTCTCAAGAAACTCATATCACGTAGAACATTCAAGAAACAATACAGTTAAACAACAAAACCTTCAAAACACCATGTTTTGAAGGTTTTTAATATTCGGTTATTTTAAGTACTCACGGATGGCTCGCATCTCTTTGTTTTTATCCATGTACCAATTGGACGAGAAGACACGATATAAATCCCAGTTTCGAGCACGAAGATACTTCTCTTGATGAATTAAATCACGGCGTGCAGTCATATCTAGGTTGTTGTCGACATCACAAATAATACCAAGCAAATACTCATTGTTATCTTCATCATAAACCGCTAAATCAATACTGTAACGACCGATACCAATATTTGTTTTTACATGATATCCACTACGTTCCACCCGTGCTTTAACGTCTTCGACAAATGGCGATAATACATCCGAACGTTCCGTCGCATCGGTATGGTGTAATTGCTGTAGTACGTCCCGAGCTAAATCGGGCTTATTGTTCGAAATATAGTAGCAATAACGCATATAGTTTTTCAACAACTTCGGTCCTGTACTTTTTAAATCTTCTACTTTTAGCTCTTCTGGATAGAGTGATGAGACGAAATATACTTTTTGTTTTGCCCGGCTAATGGCGACGTTCAAACGATTTTGACCACCTTCGTTATTCAGCCATCCAAAACGACGATGAACAATCCCCTCAGGATCACGGCCATACCCCATTGAGAAAATGATAATGTCGCGCTCGTCACCCTGTACATTTTCGATGTTTTTCACAAACAAGCTCTTATCTTCGCCATCTTCTTGACGGAATAATTCTCGTTCAAATAGCTTTTGGTATTTACCGCGCTTGAAGAGTTCCTCATCAATGTAATTCTCAATCAAGTCTCGTTGGGAACTATTAAATGTAATAACCCCAATGGTTTCATTATTTGTGCGTTCGCGAAACACTTTTCGCAATAACCTAATGACCGCTTTCGCCTCTTCTTCATTACGTCGATTATCAAATACACCATCTTTTACATGAACGTATTCAATTGGTGGTTTGTCCGGTGTTTGTTGATTCGGTGATACGATTAATTTTCCTTCGTAGAATGCATAATTACTAAAGGCAATCAACTCTTCATAGCGACTACGATAATGGTAGTTTAAAATGGTCTCATAGTATTTGTAGCGTGCTAAATCTAGCAGACTTTTCGCATCCATTGTAATGTCTTTAATCACGTCTTCTTCGTAGTACTCATCGTCGTCTTCAAGACGTCCAATTCCAAGCGATGAAGGTCGTAACTGTTTCGTATCTCCCGCAATGACCACTTTCTTAGCTCGATAGATGGAAGGGATTCCTTTTTCAACATACATCTGCGATGCTTCATCAAAGATTACCACATCAAACATACCATACACCAATGGCAAGATGGCACTTACGGTTTCTGGTGTCATCATCCAAATTTTAATGCTGTTCATCAATTCCAACTGAAACTGATTAATAAATGCTTTGACACTAAGTTTACGTTCACTTTCCAAACTGCGTTTGATATCCATAATTCGTTTGGAATCCAGTAGATTTAAGGCATATTTATAAAGTTCCATATCAAAGGTTTCAATCGTGATTTCTCGTTTTTGTTCCATCAGTCTGTCGAGTTCTTGACGCTTGTCTTCGTACTTATCAAAGATGTATAAATACTCTTGATGTTGTGCTTTAAATTCTTCTAAGTATCCAGTATAAAACGCATCAAATAAATACCGTCTTATCTTCGCTGGATCCTCACGATTCATCAGTTGTGGATGCGTTAAAAACATGTTGAGGAATTTGTGTTTAAACGGTGTTAGTTCTTTATGACGTTTCCGTAATTTATTGAGTTTATTGAGGTTGGTCATGATGTAGTTATGCAACGTATCATCTTGTAATAGAAGTTTCATATAGGCTTTATCAATCGATCGTTTTTTAGTGAGATACAATATTGACTTTTTATGCCCTTCGATAAACTCTTTTTTCAATTTTCGACGTTTCAAGAACCACACATGTTCCAACTGATTTTCTAGTTTTCGAAATTCTTCTGTGAAGTTTTCCAAATCGATCTTATTACTGCGTGATATTTTTGTTTCTAGTTTTTCTAGAAGTGGATAGTCTCGGCACATTGTTTCGTATCGAAGATAGTCACGCAAATGGGCATTTGTATCAAATGTTTGTTCCAAAATATCCATTTGTTTAAACGTAATATCGCCAAAGACACTGGCAAATAATTGATGCACTTGTTTAGGTGTAAAATCGGCAAGAACGTCCTTATCTCGTACATACCGTGAATACAATTTATGAATCGGTACATACTGAATCGATTCATGATACAAGAGTTCAATCGCCCGATCCATATCAAACAGGACTTTGGATATTTGTTGTTCCAACTCATAAATATCATTATTCAACGTTCGTTCGGGTGCTGAGGGACTCACAAAGGTCTGCATCTTTTGATAGAATGCTTGCTTGTTTTCCGTATCGTCAATAAACATCGTGTATCGCGATGCGTTTTTTAGTCGCGAGTAAATCACATCCAAAGCGACTTTTTTCTCACTGACAACTAGGACGTTTTGTCCTTTTAAAACACTGGATGCAATCAAACTGGTAATGGTTTGACTTTTCCCCGTTCCCGGTGGCCCCCAAATCACAAGTTTTTGTTCGGTATTCACCAAATCAATGACTTTCTCTTGGGCGTAGTTCACATCATTTATATACGATAACCGCTCTTCATTGATCGGTGCACTAGACAATTGAAAGACGACATCTTTTTCTTGAGAGTACAAGTTGCTTTCGTCAATTAAACCTTCCAATAAATCATTGTATTTTTGTTGATCCAAAATCGTACTCATATCTTTTTGAATCATCGATGAATAGAGTTTGTACCGTCCTAACGTCATGTATTCCAACAGGTGAAAGACCCCTTTTTTTCGTTTGACGAATTGATCTTTCAGTTCCCGCTTAAAAGGAATGAAATCCATGGATACTTCTGGTTTTTTTAGTTCAATACCATTGGCTTCGTAATAGGGAATGACAATATCTCTAATGGCCTTAATCGATACTTCTTGTAAGAACGGTGTTTTGGAATCCACATCATTCTGTTCAAATTTAGATATTGCTAGTAATAAATCACGGTTGAAAATAATATCTTTATCCGTTACTTTATGCAATTCAAAGGCTCGTTGCTTTCGCACCAATTTAACTGGAAAATATAAAAGCGGTGCCTTTATCGCGAACTGATCGCGTTTAAATACACCTTCTACATAAGGATAGGCCAGGTAGAGATCATAGGAACCCGTTTCTTTTTCATCCTTGTTGGTTTCCCGGTATAACACCGTGATGTGTCGTTCTAGTTGGTCCCCTTCAATCGTGGATGGAAATCGTAATGACAATACTTTTTGTCGCTTATTTGTGAGAAATTGGACAATCTCTAAATTTAGTTGTAATGCAGCCATGTCAAAATTACGTCGTCGGACGATTTTTCCCATGTATAAATTGGGATTTCTGCGCGATATATTGGTGAGTCGATCTTTGTAGTGATCGAGGACCTTAAAGGCTGTCTTCGAGACATGAACTTCATTGACACTCTCTTGTTGATAGGTCATAATCACTTGCAAGAATCGACTGGCATAGCGTTCCATAAATACACGACCAATACCGGATATCGCTAAAAAATCACTGATTTTCAGTGGTTTCGTTTTAGCGATTTCACGTAACACATTATCCGAACATACCGGAACTTGTCGTCCTTTTAACTGTTCTTCCTGACGTATCGTGTCTCGTAATTGATCCAATGATTCTAGTAATCGATCTTTTTGCAATGCCATTGTATCACCTCAAGTTGTGCCATCCCCTAGAAAAACTATTTTGTCAAATGTCGTGTTATTCGCAAGGCAAACAACATTAGAATTCCAAAGAATCCAAATGCCCCAGGTAACACAATCATTTCAAAAACATCTAAAATCGCATTTGAATCCAGTAATACCGACACAAAAATCACTCCGGACATGACAATCATAAACGTTCCCCCAATTAGTGCGGTGACGTCGATGATAAAATTGAACTTGGATTCAAACCATTCTATCAAACGGTTAACGTTATCCTTCATTTGTCTCCCCCATTTCATATCATTCTCATTATATCATAGGTCGTATATGTTCCTATGAAGATTATGTGAAAACAAATGAAAAAAAGATATCCTAAAATGGATATCTTCGTTTGTTTTTACCTTTTCCCTTTTTCTTTTGTCGGGATGGTTGTTGCATCGCTGAAAGTGGGTTCGCAGGATTCATTTGAGCGGGATTCATCGAGCCCATTCGTTTCATCATTTGCGCTTGTTGATCCATCGTTTGAATCAAGCGATTCACATCGCTCACACGACGACCACTACCGCTTGCAATACGACGACGACGTGAGGAAGAACGGGCAATCAATTTGGGATTTTTTCGTTCTTCTTTGGTCATACTTGAAATCATCGCTTCAATATAGACCAATTGTTTTTCATCAATATCTTGGCCTTTTAATGCTTTTCCCATACCGGGTATTAGTTTTAAGATTCCGCCAAGAGATCCCATTCGTTTAATCATTTTTAATTGTTTGATGTAGTCGTTATAATTAAATTTCCCACTCATCATTTTTTCCATCATACCCATCATATCGTCTTCATCGATATTCTCGGTGACCTTATCAACAAGGGTCATGACATCGCCCATACCGAGGATTCGTGAGGCCATACGTTCCGGATGGAACACTTCGAGTTGATCGAGTTTTTCACCCATTCCCATCAATTTAATCGGGACGTTGGTGATGCGACGCAAGGATAGTGCAGCTCCCCCGCGAGTATCGCCATCCAATTTGGTTAAAATTGCACCCGTTACTTGTAAGGTGGAATGGAAATGTTCGGTAACATTGACAGCATCTTGTCCGGTCATTGCATCTAACGTCAACAATACCTCATCAGGTTTCATAATTGATTTCACTCGGACAAGTTCATCCATCATCGAATCATCAATATGAAGGCGTCCTGCGGTGTCCGCAATAACCAGATTATTACCGTTTGAAACGGCATAATCCATCGCTTCTTGAATGATGATTTCCGGTTTCTTTGTTGTTCCTTGCTCGTAAATATCAACATTCAATTGTCCAGCCAAGGTTTTGAGTTGTTCCACTGCGGCGGGGCGATATATATCCAGTGCAACCAATAATGGTTTTACATTGTGTTGTTTTCGTAAAAATAGTGCTAGTTTACCAGCGGTGGTTGTTTTCCCAGCACCCTGTAATCCCACCAGCATAACTTTGGTTATACCAACCATGTTCATACCGATTGGTTCGGCTTTATCTCCCATGACTTGTTGCAACTCGTCATGAACGATTTTAACAACTTGCTGTCCTGGATTTAGTCCTTTTAAGATCTTTTCACCCAGGGCTTTTTCTTTCACATCTTTGGTAAATTCACGTACCACTTTATAATTAACATCCGCCTCCAGTAAACTGAGACGCACTTCACGCATCATATCATTGATGTCTTGCTCGGTCAGACGACCTTTACCCGTCACCCGACGCATCGCCATTTGGAGGCGATCACTTAAATTCTCAAATGCCATATTATCACTCTACTTTTCGCAACTCTTCAAGCAGTTTATGTATCGTTTCATCACTGCCTTTTTTGTCGTATTTTTGATGGATTTCTTCGCGTTTCTTAGCTTGTTCATGAAGATGCAACTTCATTTCCAAATCGTATAGTTTCTGAACCGTACGTTTCAATAAATCATGAACGCCGTTTCGACTTATATTCTCATTCTCACTAATCTCACTAATCGAAAAATCATCAAAATAGTACTGTTCAAAATATCGTTTCTGCTTGTCTGTTAATAACGGATTATACAAGTCGTACAGCGATTGCAATTCCAGTGTTTTCTCTAAAATGTCCATTAGAAAATCCCCTCAAACATGCCATAGATGTATTCCTCAATATCAAAATGCTCTAAGTCATCTAGGGTTTCGCCTAGACCGACGTATTTAATCGGTATATCCATTTCATCACGAATCGCAAGCACAATACCACCTTTTGCTGTTCCATCTAACTTGGTAAGAACTATCCCAGTAATGGTTGTCACTTCATTAAAGATTTTTGCTTGTGACAATCCATTTTGTCCCGTTGTCGCATCAATCACCAATAATGTTTCATGGGGTGCACCATCAATTTCACGTCCAATAACTTTATTAATCTTTTCCAATTCTTTCATCAAATTCGTTTTATTTTGAAGCCGTCCAGCCGTGTCGCACAAGATTACATCAATCTCGTTTTTCTTGGCATGTTCGATGGCATCAAACATCACACTGGACGGATCACTGCCTTCTTCTTTGGCATAAAAATCTGCACCAACACGCTCTGCCCATATCTTTAATTGATTGATCGCTCCAGCACGAAATGTATCACCGGCCACCATCAGTACTTGTTTTCCTTTTTTGATGTATTCATAAGCTACTTTCGCTATTGTTGTTGTTTTTCCAACACCATTAACACCGACAAACAACACGACATTAACCCGATTTTGTTGGATATCTAAATTCGAAGATACAATGGAATCTTTCACATACAAACGAAACAATTGATCAATCAATAATTCTTTTACTTCCTCAACATCCGTAACCCCTCTTGTATCGACTTCTTTGCGAAGGTGACTGACAATTTTAACAACGGTATTGACACCAATATCGGCCATGATAAAGATTTCTTCTAGTTCATCAAAAAGGTCATCGGATATATCCGACCGATTGTCTAATAATTCTTGAAGATGAGCGAGGACACCACGCCTGGTTTTCGCCATTCCAATACGATATTTCTCTGCTTGTTCTTTTTTACTTTTGGATTGAAATAAATTCTTAAAGAATCCCATCATCTCACCTCACTCAAAAAACCAAAAATCATTATAACATACCCATCCAAATTATACCATAATAATAAAAAATACCCTATAGAAAGGGAAAATCCGCCTCTCGGCGGATTAAGGAAGGGGATGTGTGAATAATAAATATTCACCATGCTATGTAAGGGATAAGTTGCGACTATGTCGCATCTTTAATATAACACATAACGCCTAAAAATGTCAACCATATATCTAAAAAAACTAGTGAACGAAAATGGTGAAATTCGTATAATAAAAAACGGCTAATTATAGCCGTTTAATGAGTTTTTTTAGTACATTGACCACTATCGAGAATTGGACAGTCTAAATAGTTCAAATTCCGACCTATTTTGAGACAACAAATCCACACTCTTTGGAGTTGGAACAAACGACTTCACCTTTGTCATTTTCAATGAGTAGTCGGCCACATTCAGGACAGGCTTCACCAGTTGGCTTCCCAAATAGCATATTGCGACATTTCGGGAAATTATTACATGCATAGAACGTCTTACCGGCATTGCGTCCTTTTTTGGCGACACGTTCAACGATTTCCCCGGTTCCACATTTAGGACAGGTAATCCCGGTGGTTTTGGGTTCTATACGCGCTTCTTTTTCTTTGGTCTTAATGTATTTACAAGCAGGGAAATTACTGCATGCTTCAAAGGTTCCATACTTGGATTGGCGAAACACCATTTTATGGCCACATTTGGGACAATCTTCACCGGTATATTTGGGTGCGATTTTTTCCATGTTTTTATTGGCATTTTCGACCATCGGGATAAAGGAATTGTAGAATTGGGTGACGATCCGTGTTTGGTGTTCTTCGCCTTCAGAGATATCATCGAGGACTTTTTCCATCCGAGCGGTATAGTCTGCACTCACTATTTGGCTGAAGAATTGGTCCAGTTTTTCAATCGTTAACATTCCTTGTTCCGTCGGAATGAATCGCTTTTCTTTGACGGACACGTATTTCCGATTCTTCAATGTCGAGATCGTTTGGGAATAGGTCGATGGACGACCGATCCCGAGATCTTCCATTTCTTTAATGAGCCGTGCTTCACTGTATCTTGCCGGTGGTGATGTGAAGTTTTGGGTGGTCTCGACGTTTAATGCCGTTAACACATCTCCTTCAGTAAGTTCCGGTAATTGCGATGTTTGCACGGTATCGTAGGTATATACTTTCAAGTACCCATCAAACACAACTTCTTGTGCCGATGCTTTGAACTCTGCTTGTTGATTGGTAAGCAAGACATCGGTTACTTGAATTTTGGCTGCCTTCATTAAAGACGCTAACGTTCGATTATATATCAACTTATAGAGGTTATACTCATCACGGGACAAGTATTGTTTGACATCTTTTGGACGATGGAATACACTTGTTGGACGAATCGCCTCATGTGCATCTTGAACATTCAGAGATTTCTTGGCTTTACGAATATATCCTTTGTATGCTTTTCCATATTCCTCTTCAATGAACTTGATTGCAGGATAACTAAAAGTTTCCGACAGACGAATACTGTCGGTACGCATATAGGTTATCAAACCAACCGTCTCGTTAGCCAAGTCGATTCCTTCGTATAATCGTTGGGCAATCAACATCGTTTTACGAGAACTAAAATTTAGTTTATTGGATGCTTCTTGTTGTAGCGACGACGTCGTAAATGGAAGTTTAGTTTCACGTTTACGTTCGCGTTGTTCAACAGTAGCAACAAGATAGTTATCATCCAATGTTGCGACGAGTTCATTGGTCTCTTGTTCAGAGGACAATTCCACTTTGGTATTGTTGAATTTAGCTAATTCCGCATTAAAAAGTTCAAATTGTGCTTGAACTTTCCAATATTCTTCGGGAACAAACGCTTGGATTTCTTTTTCCTTATCGACAATAATTTTTAAGGTTGCGCTTTGCACACGTCCTGCAGATTTACTTTTAATTTTATTCTGCAATAACTTCGATAATTTAAATCCGATAATCCGGTCTAAAATTCGTCTGGTTTCTTGCGAAGAGACGAGATTATAATCAATATCTCGTGGATGTTCAAATGCTTCTAACACCCGATCTCGTGTGATTTCATTGAAAATAACACGATGGGTCGGGCGATCACCGATATCCAGCGTCTGAAACAGATGCCAACTAATGGCTTCTCCTTCACGGTCGGGGTCGGTCGCTAAAAATACTTCATCCGTTTTATGAACGGCTTTTTTCAAATCAGCGACTACTTTTTTCTTTTCTTTGATGACTTCATACTGTGGTTGGAAGTCATTGTCAATATCCAATCCCAGTCCACCTTGGCCACGGATGGCCAAATCACGGATATGTCCTTTGGAGGATAATACCGTATAATCGGGTCCAAGATACTGCTCAATGGTTTTCGATTTACTGGGGGATTCGACGATTACAAGTTTCTGACTCATGGTCTCAACTCCTTATGCAACATTATATTAATACATAGGATGATGGTGCTGTCAAGAGGGCATTTTTATTATATATATTATAGATATATATAAGTTTTTTCTCACTCTTTTATCACAAATGTCATCCGATCTTTTCCCTGCATGTCTTTCTTCTGAACAATCGTTGCATCGGGAAAATGATCTTGAATTAATTTGCGTAATGCTTTTGCGGTATTGAATGCATGCTCAAAGGCAAGGATAAATTTATCAGGAGTAATGGAGGATACTTGCTGGATTATTCGGCGATAGAAATATAAACCATCTTCACCACCGAACAAAGCAATACTTGGTTCGTGATCAACGACAACATCCTCGACATACTCATTCTCGGGAATATACGGTGGATTCGATACGATAATGTCAAAGATTTGGTCTTGTACAGGAAGGGTTAAATCTCCTTGATAAAAGGACACATTCGCGCCAAGTTTCTCGTTGTTGCGTTTGGCGACCGCCAAAGCCGCATCACTAATATCTGTCGCGGTAACACTCATATGTGGTTCTTCCAAATCCAACGTGATCGCCAAACAACCACTTCCGGTTCCGATATCGAGGACACGAACGTCTTGCCCACCAAACACGTCATCGTATATCAACAATACATTGGCTACCAGTTCCTCGGTTTCAAATCGAGGAATCAATACATCCTCGTTCACTTCAAAAGTATACCCGAAAAAATATTCTTCTCCAGTAATATGCTGTACGGGTATATTACGAATCACGTATCGATCGACACCATACAAAAAGTCTTGATATTGTTCTTCCGGCATATCATCATCCATATGCAACAGTAGTTCTGTCGAACTCATCTGGGAGAAATATAGTAATAAGATTTTAATACCCGTGCTTTCTTTTTGATTATCAATCGCATATTGTTCATTGATTTGTAAGATCTCGCGATAACTGGGCATATCTCTCACTCCTTTGTTCATTGAAAAAGAGCACGAAGCTCTTTTTAGTGGTCTTTTCCTTCTAGTTTTCGTTTTAAGTCTTCGGTAATTAACGCATCAATAATCGGTTCTAGTTTACCTTCCATAACCCGATCGAGTTGTAAAATGGTAAATCCAATGCGGTGATCGGTGACACGATTTTGCGGATAATTATAGGTCCGAATTTTCTCACTGCGATCACCAGAACCAATTTTACTACGACGTTCCTGTCCTTCTTTTTCTTGTTGTTCTTGAAGGATACGGTCGTACAAACGTGCTTTTAAAATCCGTAATGCCGATGCTTTGTTTTCGTGTTGACTTTTTCCATCTTGACAAGTGACAATTAATCCCGTTGGTTCGTGAGTGACACGAACCGCACTGTCGGTGGTATTAACACTTTGGCCACCAGCACCACTACTGCGGTAGGTATCGACGCGAACGTCACTCATATTCAATTCAACTTCGATATCCTCTGCTTCCGGCAAGACAAGTACGGTTGCGGTTGACGTATGAACCCGTCCTTGACTTTCGGTTTGAGGGACACGTTGAACCCGGTGTGCTCCAGATTCGTACTTCATGTACGAATACACACTCTTTCCTGAGATAGTAAACTCCACTTGTGAAAATCCACCCGCGTCATTCACTTCGGCATTTGTAACTTCCAACTTCCACCCTTGGGTTTCAGCATATTTTGTATACATCCGAAATAGATCTCCAGCAAAGATGTTCGCTTCACTACCTCCAGCAGCTCCACGAATTTCACAGATAACGTTTTTTTCATCATTCGGATCTTTGGGAATCAACAAGACTTTAAGTTCCTCTTCAATTTCGGGAACGCGCGGTTTCAACTCATCGAGTTCCATATGCGCCATTTCGACAATCTCAGGATCGTCTTCATGCATCATATCTTTTAAATCCGAAATGGTTTGTAAGACGTCTTTGTATTCCTTATATAATGTAACAATTGGTTGTAACGAACTTTGCTCCTTGGCAAGTTCCGTCATACGCGGAATATCCGTAACAATCTCAGGATCCATTAATAGCGTTGTCAATTCTTGATATCGTTCTTCAATTTTATCGAGTCGTTCTAACATATTATCACTTCCATCGCTCATTATATATCAATCAATCAGAATTTTCAAACAACAATCCACCGGGTTGTCCTAGTTTGCGTAAGAAATAGATAACCCACACGACAAGGACGGTACCTTTGATAATCGATGAACCACTGACGGCCCACCATATTCCTGCATATCCTAAGGATGCACTGAGGAGAATTGCTCCTGGTATCCGAAGGATGTTCCCGACAATTCCAACACCGGAAGGATACGCCGTTTTTCCAAGTCCGTTAAACACTCCTGCAGTGGCAAGTTCGACAATCATAAACAACTGTGACACACTGAGAATTTCCAAATAGGTTTTCCCAATTGCCAGTGTCGTTGGATCACTGAAGAACAGTTTAAAAATATCTCCCGCAAAGACAAACATCAAGAGATTAATTGTCAATCCATACGGAACAAGCAAGGTCATCGATTTTTTGTACCCCAGTTTAATCCGATCGTATTTCAATGCCCCGAAATTCTGGCCAACAAAACTGGCTAGCGCCACTTGAAATCCACTAGCAATCATCCAGGCAACCGATTCAATTTGCGATCCAATGCGTTGAATTGCCAAGGGTTGATCACCATACGAAACAACCATTCGGGCAATGATCATACTAATCGTTGTAAAAAACATACTTTGGATACCTACTGGTAATCCAATCTTGACTATGCCCTTGATTACATGCCAATCAAAATAGGATTTTAGTCGCACCACAAATGGTTTGAAGCGACTGGAATATAAGATAAGATAGATAATCAGGATACTGCTTTGGCCAATACCGGTTGCCCAGGCAGCTCCTTCAACACCCATCCCCAGTCCATTTATCGTAAACAGCCCAAACACATTGACGGTTTCTAAGATAAAGAATGGATCGAGAATGATATTCAGGATTAATCCGGACATTGTGACATAGAGCGTATTGATGGTTTTTCCTAATCCATCGTAGACCCCGTTGAATAAGTTTACCGTAAAGAAGGCAATTCCAAAAAATCCAATAATCCGCATGTAGTTCATTGCCATAGTATTGACAGCTGCGGTTTCAATATCAAACCATCCAACATACATCCCATTTAATGCGATTCCAAATAACGAATACAATAAACCAAACAACAACATCAACGATAAACCGTTGTTTCCAATTCGTTCGACCTGGGTCATATCATTTTGTCCAGCTGCTTGCGCTACTTTGACGCTAGTCCCAATTTTGGCAATCATAATCAATCCAAACCCAAACCACGGATAAAAGCCGACAGTTCCAATTGCGGCCACGGCTTGTTCTGGGATTAGACCTATTTGATCGGTTTTGGATACCCAGTACATATCCGTAAGATTGTACGCCATTTGAATTAAACTTGTGGCTAGGGTGGGTAATGCAACAATCAATAAGTCTTTGATGATATTTCCTTTTGTCAAATCGAATTTCGTCTTCATGTTTGTCACCTAATTCATGTCCTGATTATACACTAAGGATTTAAAAAAAACTACCTATTTGTTTTGAAAGTTGTTGAAACTTACAATCTATACTATAATGGTTATATGACAACTAGAAAGGGGCAATATCATGGACATATTTGTTTACATTATCGGTGGCTTTTTTGCTGGAATCGCAACGGGCTTAGTGGGACTTAGTGCTGCCGTTATTATTGCTCCATTGTTCGCCACCGTTTTGGGGATGGATACCTATGTTGCAATCGGGATTGCACTAGCAAGTGATATCTTTGCTAGTTCGACCAGTGCCTTTAATTATATACGTTACAAAAACGTTGACTTAAAACGAGCCTCTTACCTAGCAATCATGGTGATTGTATTTACCATCATCGGTAGCATTGTATCCAAAGACATGAACCCCTATAATATGAACTCCGTGCTCAATATCTTTGTCGTCGTTCTTGGGATCCGCTTTTTTGTGTATCCTGTGAAAGACAATCCCCAAAATAAATTAATCAAACCAGGTAAATTTATTATTGGCCAAGCGATCTTTTGGGGAATAATCATCGGATTAATCAGCGGTTATTTTGGTAGTGGTGGTGGCCTTAGCATGCTCGCAGTACTAACGATGTTACTTGGATTCGGCCTCCGTGAAGCCGTTGGAACCAGCGTTACGATCATGACGGTTACCGCCTTTGTCGGTGCCGTAACTCACATCTTAATTATCCCGACAGAATGGCTTCCCTTAATATTTGCCAGCGTTGCTGCGTTCGTTGGAGCCAACCTAGCCAGCATCTTTGCCAATAAAGTGAATGAAATCATCCTAAATCGTGTCATTGGTGGATTCTTGATGATCTATGGTTCGATTCTTGTACTGCTGTTTTACACAAGTTAGTCAGTATTACTGTACTAAAAAAGCAATCATTGCGATTGCTTTTTTTGATGTTGTTCTTGAAAAATCAGGTTGGCTAGGGGAAATGGTTTGAGTGCTCGTTCAAAGATTCCCTGAACATAAGCAATCAAAACACCGTAATTAACAATCGGTATATCCTTGTCTACGACTTGTTTGATGCGATACATCATTTCCGTTTTATTTAACATGCATCCACCGCAATGAATCACAAGTTGAACCTCGTCCAACTCTTTAGGGAAGGAATAGCCACTACTATATATAAAATTAAAATCTTTCCCCGTATATTGCCGTAACCACCGCGGGATTTTAACCGTTCCTATATCATCGCTTTGACGATGGTGTGTGCATCCTTCACTGACCAAAATGGTATCTCCGCTTTGTAAGTGATCGATGGCTAAAGCCCCTTGAACAAGTTCTTCTAGATCGCCTTTATTTCGGGCAAATAAGATACTGAAGCTCGTCAATGGGATATCTTGGGGTGTATCAGCTGACACTTTTAGAAACGCTTGCGAATCGGTAATCACCAAGGCTGGTTTTTTGTGAAGATTTTGTAAGGTTTCTCGCAACTCATGCTCTTTGGTGACAATCGCGATTGCATCGCTTTCAAGGATGTCTCGTATGGTTTGTTGTTGCGGTAAAATTAATCGACCTTTTGGTGCAGCTTTGTCTATCGGTGTTACCAATACGACAAACTCACCGGGTTGAATTAAATCACCGACAATACGGAATTTTTCTTCTTCAAACTGAACCGTTTGTCCGATTTGTTGTTTTAACTGAGTCATTCCTGCTTTTGTCAAGGCACTGACAAAATGAATGTCATATTTACCTAAGGCATCCATCGACGACGTTGTTCCTTGATCGGTTTTATTCCCAACTAGTAGGAACGGTTTTTGTCGTTTCTTAAATTCTTTTATCAATTGCAGTTCTTCGCTAAAATCAGTTTGTTGATGATCGAAGATAATAAGACCAATATCGGTCTTATTTATGATATCATAGGTTCTTTCTACCCGCATTTTTCCTAATGTACCGATATCATCAATACCTGCTGTATCAATTAATACACAAGGTCCAAGCGGTAACAACTCGATACTCTTAAATACCGGGTCGGTCGTTGTTCCAGCCACATCACTAACCAGTGAAATTTGTTGATTCGTAAGTGCGTTTATAACACTGCTTTTCCCCGCATTTCGTCGACCAAAAATGGCAATATGAGTGCGATTGCTTCGTGGTGTTTGATTCATCATTTCACCCCTTTGATAATCCCTGGTTTCGTAATATTTAAGGGATCAAGTAGTTGATCGAGTTCCTTGTTCGTAAACAGTTTTTCTTGTACTAATATGTCTCTGATTGTCATTTGGTGCTCTTGTGCTTGTTTCACAACCCAACTTGCTTTATCGTAGCCAATGATATGAATGAGTGGTGTGATTAACGACATCGATCGCTCCAGATTTTGCTGACATATATCCTTGTTGACCACTATATTTTTTACACACATATTATTGAACTTATGAACGGTGTTAGTTAAGAGTTCAAGAGACTCGAGAAGTGCTTCAGCAATCCCTGGTAAAAAGGCATTTAGTTCCAAATTACCACGTGTTGCCAAAGAGGTAATCAATGCATCGTTGGCAATGATTTTTTCAGCAACTTGAATCGTCATTTCGAGGATTACCGGATTCACTTTTCCTGGCATGATAGACGATCCTGCTTGGTGTGGTTTTAACGATATTTCACCAATACCACCATGAGGGCCAGAGGCTAAGAATCGATAATCGTTCGCCATTTTGATCAGCGTTGTAGCAGCCACTTTTAATAAACTAGATACCTCAACAAAGGAATCGACGTTTTGAGTATTATCAATTAAATCATCAGCACGGCTTAGACCGATGTTTGTCGATTGTTGCAATTTTGATGTCATCATAAACGTATATTTAAGAGGTGCATTCATACCTGTACCAATTGCCGTCCCACCAATATTCATTGTCCGAAGTCGTTCTTCCACCTTGTATAAGCGCCATCGATCACGACTAATCACACTCGCTTGAGCCCCAAACATCTGTCCTGCAAGCATCGGAACCGCGTCCATCATTTGTGTTCTTCCAAGTTTTAATATCGATCCATATTCAGTTTCTTTTTGTTGCAATGTTTGTTGCAGAAAACTATACTCATTTGCGACTAATCGCAATTGTTTAATTGCTGCGATTCGGACTGCAGTTGGGAACGTGTCATTGGTTGATTGATGCAAATTAATGTGATTGATCGGATGGATTATATGATACGAACCACAGGGATGTCCAAGCACTTGAAGTGCCTTGTTTGCAATGACCTCATTGACATTCATATTGGTACTGGTACCAGCACCACCTTGATGCGCACAAACAACAAAGGAATCACGATAATCACCTGCTAAAATTTGATCACATGCCAATGTGATTGCCGTGGTTATTTCATCGGACAAATACCCCAGTTCATGATTGCACAATGCTGCTTGCTTTTTAATATTGACCATTTCATGAATTATTCGGTTGTTTACTACTTGTTCAGAGATGTTAAAATTCATGATAGCCCGAGCTGTAGCAATGCCGTATAAACAATTATCTGGTAGTTCTATTGTTCCCATTTGATCGGTTTCTTTACGCATGATGTCACCTCCTAGAAATAGAGATCGCGTTCACCTTTAATAATGCGATATATATTTGTTTTCAATTTGTCTTTTACAGTTTGATGCCGGATTTTTTCGGCATGATTGAAAATGAATTTTAATCCAGATTCGATTAGCTCTTGATCCCCATAGTCCATCACATATTCTGTCAACGTCATCAAGGCATTGGGTTCACAAATCAATCCAATCGTTCCCCCTTTTGCAAGTCGCATGAAGCGATCACCTGTACGTCCTTTGCGATAACACGCTGTACAATAGGAGGGAATCAGATTTCGCGAGATTAAATCCTTATTTACTTCAAGCACAGAGCGTTCATCCGATAGTTCAAATTGATCGGGTTCGTGTGCTTCTTCGATATCTTCATGATACCCACCAACATCTGTTTTACTTCCAGCACTGATTTGACTGACGCCACGTTGAATTAGTTCTTCTCGCATTTCTTTGGTTTCTCTAGTGCTTAAGATTAACCCCACATATGGCACTGCGAGTCGTAATACGGTTACCAGTCGTTTAAACTGCTCATCCGAAATAATATTGGGATAGTCTTCTAACGACATTCCTTCTGCTTTCTTCAAACGAGGAACACTGATGGTATGAAAACCAACCCCATACGTATCTTCCAAATATCGATTATGAATCAATAAGCTCATAACTTCAAATTTCCAGTTGGCAAGACCGAATAAAACCCCCGCACCTACATCATCAATCCCCGCTTCAAAGGCGCGATCAAAGGCGTGAAGATGATACTCATAATCCCCTTTGATACTTTTGGGATGTTGGTCCTTAAAGGCATCGGGATCATAAGTTTCTTGAAACAAGATATACGTTCCAATCCCTACGTCTTTTAACTTTTTATAGTCGTCTACAGTTGTTGCGGCAATATTGACATTAATACGACGGATGGAGGAGTTGTCATAAATGGTTTTAATCGATTCGACAACATAATCAATCGGTGTTTCTTTTGGTGACTCTCCCACTTCCAACGCTAAACGTTTATGACCAAGTTTTTCCAATGTGATTGCTTGTTCTTTGATGGCGCTTTGCGTTAGTTTTTTGCGTGGAAATTTATTGTCACGACGATAACCACAATATTTGCAATTGTTGACACAATAGTTGGATATATATAGGGGGGCAAAGATGACAACTCGACTACCATAAATCTCATCCTTCAAGCACCCAGCGATATCATAAATTTGTTCCAGTTGTTCTGGTTTGTGTGCATTTAGCAACATCGCAACATCCATATCATTTAGTCGTTTACGTTTCCTTGCTTTATCTAAAATGGCTTGGATTTCTTCGTCGGCTGGATGCCTTGCTGCCTGCAATAACTTGTTAATATAGTATTTATCAATCATCGTGCTCATCCTTCCCATGTATGAACATCACCGACGCTGAAATCAGCGATATGTCCAAATGCTTCAATTCGTTTTTTTGTGTTGTCCCGATTCGATTCATCGGTATCTTTTGCTAATTGTTTATTTTGATAGATTTGATAGGCTTCTAAATATTCTTTCGGACCGATGTTAGGCATCATCACATTCGCCCCAACAAAGAGGGCATTCTCGCGCCCCAGTTTATCCAATGTCCCCAAAGCGGTTGTAGCTGGCAACATCGCTTGTGGCAAAATCAATCGAACCAAGGCTAAGATGATGTACGTTTCGAGTAATGTGCCGGATTGATTGCCTCTCAGTAATGTGTCTTCATGACAAAGATAGGGACCAACCCCCACCATGTGTGGCTGTAATTGATGTAAGTAGAGTAAATCCTGGACAATATCGTCATTGGTTTGACTTGGGCTTCCGACCATACATCCTGATCCGGTTTGATACCCGATTACTTTCAGATTATCCAAACATTGACGACGATTTTCAAAACTTGAATCGTTAGGATGTAAATGTTCGTATAATCGTTTTGAAGCAGTCTCGTGACGCAGTAGATACCGATCTGCTCCTGCTTGATATAAAGCGATATACGAGGCAAAACTACGTTCTCCTAATGATAAAGAAATCCGTGAGTCGGGATAGGTTGTTTTAATTGATTTGATGACTTCACATAGAAATTCATCGGTTAACGCTGGATCTTCTCCCGCTTGTAACACAAACGTCTTATATCCAAGGTCATATCCCCGCCTACAGCATTCTAGGATTGTTTCTTTATCGAGACGATACCGCTGAACGTTCTTATTGGTACGATTAATACCACAATAATGACATCCCTTACTACAGTAATTACTAATTTCAATCAACCCTCGTAAAAAGACACGATTCTGATAGTAGGGTTGTTTTACTTTGTGGGCTGTATCAAATAAATACGAGGTATCTTCCACACAAATATGATCGAGCAAATACCGTAGATCATCTACGGGAATCATGTGTGTATCTGCTAGTTGATCAATCAGTTGTGCAATTCGTTTTTGAGTCATTGGATGTTGTTTTTTACCTGTTTTGATATTCGGTAAAATCGTGTTCATGCTATCACCTCGCCAACCCTATTATACATAGGTCAAATAAAAAACTCCGTAACATAGGTTACGAAGTTTGTTTAGAAATTAAAATAAATTTAAAAAATATTATAGGTCGCCAATCGGGCTATTTTCCGGACGAGTCAAGTTTCCAAAATAACTACACTGTTTATTGAATGACAAGACGATATTTTCTGTTGTTGTTGCTCCCTGACGGTTTTTCGCAATGATTAAATCAACGGTGTCCGGGCGTTTCGAATCTTGCTTTTTGTAGTAGTCATCGCGATACATGAATATGACGATATCCGCATCCTGTTCAATCGATCCAGAGTCCCGCAAATCCGCCATCATTGGGATTTTTTCCTCCCGGCGTTCAACGGCACGGGATAACTGGGACAATGCGACAACAGGGATTTTTAACTCTCGGGCCATCTCTTTTAGTGTCCGTGAGATTTCACTAACTTCCTGAACCCGGTTTTCCTGACGGGTCCCACTCAGAAGTTGAAGGTAGTCGACTATAACCAAATCCAATTTACGCTCTTGGGCTAGTTTTCGACATTTTTGACGAAGGTCGGTTACTTTAACCGTTCCACTGTCATCAAAGAGGACATTGAGACTGGATAGTTGTTCACGAGCCAACGAAATTTGTTGCCACTGGGAAGGGGTTAAGTCCCCGGTTCGAATGTTCATCGAGTGCACGCGACTCTCAGCACTTAACATCCGACTAACCAACTGATCCGATCCCATCTCTAGACTGAAGAATGCGACGTACGGGTGTTGCGGCATCTTTGCAACATTGGTTGCCAAGTTTAAGGCAAATGCCGATTTCCCCATCGATGGACGGGCAGCAATAATCACCAGTTCTGACGGTTGTAAACCGAGCGTATAATCATTCAACTGATTGAATCCGGTATCGAGTCCAGTTAATCGACCTTGATTATTTTTCGCACTCTCGGTTTTTTCGATAACTTGTTCAGCGACTTCACCAATTTTGACAAAATCGGTGGTTCGACGTTCTTTGGCAATGTCAAAAATCGTCTTTTCAGAGTTGTCTACAAAATCAATCGCATCGTCATTGGTATACCCATCTTCAATGATTTTTCGACATGCATCCATGATGCGACGGGTAATGGATTTATCCCGAACAATATTGATGTAGTTCGGCAAGTTGACGATCGATGGTACGGTGTTGATCAAACCGAGAATGTAATCAATTCCTCCAGCATCATTCAACAACCCTTTGGTTTCGAGTTTGTTTGCTAGGGTTGTGTAATCAATATCAATGGTCTCTTGAAACAACTCGACCATGGCGGTAAAGATTACTTTGTGCCGATACGTATAAAAATCATCACTCTCCAGCTTATCTACAAGCGTCTTCATCGCACCTTGATCGACGAAGACACTACCAAGTACCGATTGTTCCGCTTCTACATTATGAGGTGTAATTCGTTCCATGGTATCCCTCTATTCTTCGACGACTAATACCTCAATGGTCGCCGTAACGTTTTTGTGTAATTTTACTTCTACTTTATAATTCCCTAACGAGGCAATGTTTTGTTTTAAATCAATTTTCCGTTTGTCAATGGTAAGTTTATGCTGTTTTTTGAATTCCATGGCGATTTGTTTTGAATTGACTTTGCCAAACAGTTTACCATTCTCACCGATTTTGACAAATACTTTAACAGGAAGTTTCTCGATTTTTTCTTTTAACGCTTTCATCTCTTCGAGGGTTTTCCGTTCCACTTCTTCTTGCTTTGCTTTTTCGAGTTCAATCGAATGCAAGTTTTGCTGCGTTGCTTCAATCGCAATTTTACTGGATAGCAAGTAATTTCCATAGCCTGTGGCGACTTCGATGACTTGCCCTTTCTTTCCTTTGCCTTTTAGGTCTTTGATCAAAATTACTTTCATAGGTTTTTCCTCCGATACGGTTTCATTCAAGATTTGAATCAAATCCAGTCGTACTTGTTTGATGTCGTCGGTTTCAATCTGTGCACCAGCATTGTTTAAATGCCCGCCACCATTGAATTTCTCCATCACAACTTGAACATTGAAGCCTTCCAAGCTGCGCGCTGAGATCCCGACTGTTTGTGGACCGAGATAGCCAATTGCAAAGCTTGCGACTGTATCTTCAATTTCAAGTAAATCATCCGCCACTTTGGCGAGCAATGTCCGCGTTGGATTTAAATCACGCGGAATGATGACTATACTAAATCGTTTGTGAATCACTTCGGCTAAGGTAAGCAGTTGTGATTTCAGTTGTATTTCTTCCAATCCTGGACGTAAAATTGTTTTTACTTTAAAGGTATCTGCACCATATTTACGCAAGTATGCCGACGCTTCAAATGTTCGTGAACCAGTACGATACATAAAGTTATTGGTATCGACAATGATACCGCTCAACATAACCGTTGCTTCAAAATTATTCAGTTCGACATCTTTGGTTGTTAAATCGATCATTTCGGTAACCAATTCAACACTACTGGATGCATAGGGTTCAATATGGGAAATTAACGCACCATCGATCGCATCGTTTAATTTACGGTGATGGTCGATAATCACAAGATTTTTGGTTTTGCCAACTATTTTGGAATCCATGTTTTGACTGTACGAATGGTGATCGACTAAGATCAAGAGATCCTCTTTTGTAATAGTTTCCAATGCTTTGGCTGGCGTAATAATATAGTCTAAGAACGTGATGTATTCGTACTCCATCATTTGGAGAATTTTAAATACTGTCTTATCCAAATCATCACGATTGATGATAATTTTTGCGTCTTTATTGTAGGCTTGCGCCAACTTTAAAACACCAATTGCAGCGCCAAACGCATCGGTATCAGGATGATGGTGGGGCATGATGAAGACGCGTTGTTTTTCTTCAAACAATCGCTCTAATTTTTGGGTGTTAGTCCTTGTTGTAATTCGGGTTCGTTTTTCAGCGGTATTGGTATTTCCACCGAAGTACATCAAATCGTTACCTTCAATGTTAACAACGATTTGATCACCACCACGAGATAGGGCTAAATCGAGTGCATCGTTCGCAATATCACCGAGCTTGTTTAGTTTGATATTGCTACAGGCAATCCCTGCTGATAGGGTTACCAAGATGCCGTATTCCCGGGAAATCTCGGCGACAGTCTCGACAATTTTAAACTCATTTTTCACAAGGTTCATTAGTGTTTGTTTGTTCATGACCGCAATTAGTTTGGAATTCGTTAATGGGGTAATATAGAAACTGTATTCTTCTCCCCAAGCCTCCAAGACTTCCAAATACCGTCCTTGAACAAAACTACGATTACTGACATCAAGGACACTGATTGCATCATCTAAATTGTCTAAATTGAGCATTGCGATAACACCGACGCTGGCTTCATAACGTCGTTTTAGTTCCTCACGCTCGGTCACTTGTGTCAGATAGATGATTCGTTCGTCACGATCGATCTCGACTTCATATTCATGCGTATAGACTTTGGTCACAAACGTATCTTCATGGTACTTCCCAACTAAGTGATCGTAAATATCGGTATTCACCATTTCAAGGGTCCGTTGTTCTAAGACATTTTCAAAGATGTCTTTGCTATATCCATTGGCCCATTTGATATTATACCGTTGATCGTAGATGATTATCCCGATTGGTAAATCGTTTGCAATTCGTTTTTCAACGATGTCCTTTCGACTTAACGTATCTTTGGTATCATCCAATTTGTGGGTTAACCAGACAATTTTCTTGGTTTTTTTGCGTTGGATATATAGCTGAATAAAAACGTTGATGACAATAAACATCAACGCTGAAAAAATCCACACGAATGTTGGATAGTCGATCATTACATAATCGATGATTAGGGTTGCTACAATCCCTAAAATTATGAATACGAGATTGCGAATATCATTCATCAAACCACCTCGATTTGTTGTGATAATTATATCATAATCCATTGGATTTGTACAAATTAATATATATTTCAAAATATATATTACGAAAAAAAAGACCCCGTTTGGAGTCTATTCTTTGATATATGGTAAAAGTGCCATATGACGTGCTCGTTTAATCGCAGTTGCCAACTCAGCTTGATAGTTTGATTTGGTTCCTGTTACACGTCGTGGTAAGATTTTTCCACGATCACTAATGAATCGTTTTAATAAATCTACGTCTTTATAGTCGATATAGGTAACGTTATTGTCTGTAAAATAACATCTTTTTTTACGTCGTCTACGGAAATTACCTCTTGCCATGGATGTTCCTCCTTTTTACATAAATTAGAATGGTAAGTCGTCTTCTGAGACATCAATACGTGGTGTATTTTGTCGACGCTCTTGTTGTTGATCTTGGCGGTACCGATCATTGTTATCATACTGAGGTTGATCCTGTGGTTCATACTCAGATGTATCGGTTCCTTTTGGTTCTAAAAATTGGACGCTATCGCATACGATATCGGTTGTGTATTTACGAATTCCAGTTTCTTTATCGTCGTACGATCCGGTTTGAATTCGACCTTCAACACCTACTAAACTACCTTTGTGGACAAAACGAGCAACATTTTCTGCTTGTTTTCGCCAGGCAATACATTGAATAAAATCAGCTTCACGCTCTCCGTTAGGACCAGTGAATGTGCGGTTAACGGCGATGGTGAATCTGGTATAGGCAATGTTGCTAGATGTATAGCGTAATTCTGGATCTTTGGTTAGTCTTCCTACTAGGACACAACGATTAATCATAATTTACACTCCCTTATCTTTCGTCACGAATAATCAAATGACGAATAATGTCTTCACGGATACGTACAACACGATCAAACTCAGCTCGAGCTTCGTCGTTACAGTTGACGCTCAATACGACATAGTATCCTTTTTTATGCTTTTGAATCTCATAAGCAAGGTCTCTCATACCCCACTCGTTTACATCTAAAAGTTCGCCGCCACGAGATGTGAAAATCTCATTCAAGTCAGCGATGACTTGTGGACGTGCTTCTTCTAGGACTGTAGGACGAATGACATACATGATTTCGTATTTTCTCATTTATTTCTACCTCCTTTTGGTCTATTGGCTACTTGCGTAGCAAGGATGAGTCTAACTCACGCTTGACAATTATATCATACCGAGTAGATTCATGCAAGAAATTGATTATATTTATATAATCTGTATCGGTGCTAGTTCGATTATACCATATTACACTGATTTTGTAAGTTGGTTTTTAAAACATGTAACATGCTTTAAACCCCTCGTATAATATGTGTATAAGATCGTAATGATTTTATACACTTTTATTTTTTAAATCTTTTAAGCTTTATTTATTAGAAGGTCCTAGTGCTATAATGAAGATAGATATAGCTAAGGAAAGTGCTGTCACCCCTTGCGGTCAAACCGCTTGTAAAGCGTGCAAACCTGCTTATCATATGTAATTCTTTACCCGGTTGTTGTTTGAATGTCCACTACTCATTGAATCCACGTGGCCAGGAAATTCTTATGTGCGAGGCTGGAACCGTATGATAAGGCTAGGACCTTTTTATATCTAATTTATTCGATTGGCGGTGATAATAATATGACTCAAGAATTATCAACTTTATATGTCGGTATAGACGTATCTAAAGAATCAAATTATGTCTATATTACAGACTTTCATCAATCTTTTCACCAATCATTTAATACCGTGAATAATATTCATGGTGCTGAGTTAATTGAAACGAAATTACTAGAAATTCTTTATGATTCGGATTACTCGAATATCACTTGTGTACTCGAATCAACTGGAATCTATTCTGCTCACATTGCGACGTACTTATCTGCTTCTGAGAAACTCTTTAGGTATAATGTCTTGGTATACTGTATTAATCCTAAGATATCTCGTAATTATCGTGCTAGTTTTTCTGATATGGATAAAACAGATCCAAAAGACTCTTATATCCTAGCGGACATCGCAAGGGTCGGTAGAACCAAGGGTCTCACGCCTTTTAAAGGTTCTCAAAAACTTGCGCTTCAACGTCTTACACGACATCGAGTCCATCTTGCTGAGTTACTTTCAAAAGAGAAAACTTATGTATTAACCAACATCTATTTGAAATTCTCAGAATTTGGTAAACCGGATGCCAAGTTTACTTCTAATAATTGGAGTAATACTGCCTTATCTGTCTTAGAAGAATTCTCTTCACCTGAAGAAATTGTGAATACTTCTTTAGAGGATTTGGTTGCCTTCATCATGAAGTCTTCAAAAAACCGTTTCTCTAACCCTGAGGACGTTGCGACACTCTTAAAGAAAGCAGCTAGAGCTTCTTATCGACTTGACAAAGTTGCTTATGAACCAATCAATTACGCCATCTCTTCTAGTTTGATTATCATTCGTACTTATGAAACTGAAATCAAGAAGATTAATCAGTCAATAGAAGAATTAATGAGAGGTTTTGCCATTAATGAGTACATATCTTTACGTTCTATTCCCGGTATTGGACCAGTATATGCGGCAGGTATTCTTTCTGAAATAGGATCTATTCATCAGTTTAAAAACGAAGAATCTCTCGCGAAATACGCTGGAATTACCTGGCGTAAGAATCAATCAGGAAAATTTGAAGCGGATGATACTTCTATGACTAAAACAGGTAACCACTATCTTCGTTACTATTTAATTGAGGCTACCAATCTAGTTAAAAACTACGTGAGTTCCTACAATACCTATTATCAAAAGAAATATAACGAGGTGAATAATCATCAACACAAACGCGCACTCGCACTCACTACCCGTAAACTTATAAGGTTGATCTATGGATTAATGAGTAATGGTCAACTGTTCAATAAGAATTACTAACCGTTACCAATATTTTGTGAACCACCTAACCCCGTTAGGTCTTTTGATTATGCCTAGATTAAAAAATCTAGCTTTTTTTATTTATTTTCTCTCTTGACATCATTACCGGTTGCTTTTCAATCCAGTATTACTGGATTATTATTAAAGTAGGTGATGCCCATGAAAAAACTATTTGTAGCAATCGTCATATTCGAATCCCTTTTATTCCTTGTGAACCTTTTCCTCTGATGTGGCATTACCGATTATATATTTTTCATAAAAGGACAGCACTCTCCCCAAGTGTTGTCCTTTTTGTCTATTGTTCAATGAATGAAAATATATCCAATTGCATATCCCGAGGAACGTTATGATCGGTATCATATACCGTCATCGTCATTCGGGCGTTTTTATGTGTTTCATAAAACTGTTTCGTCGGTTCCATCGGTACCACTTGATCGTGTGATCCACACGCAATAAACATCGATTCATAATGCATTTTATGCAATCTTGATATCGGATTGATCGATTCAATAAAATCCACCTTATCCTTGGTGAAATAGGCATCAAGATTCAGTCCTGTCGCACCTACCGTATAGCGTGCTAGCGTATGAAAATCCGGGGTACTGATTACTGGAACCAACTTCCGTACATGGGTTGTTTTTGTGGCTAAATAATAGGCAATCATCCCCCCAAGACTAACCCCAATGATATCAAATGTTGGAAACAGCTTGCGATAGGCATTGTGATGAATTCGGATAATATCCAAAGCGGTTCGTTTAACAACAATGAATGCTTCATCCAGTCGATCTTGTGCGGTACCGGAGATATACGGTTCAGCGATTCGCTCGCCATGCTTATAGGCATCAATAGCGACAACAAAATAACCCTTTCTAGCAAGGGTTAGCGCAAGATAATCCGAGCCATACTCTTTCGTGGATTCATACCCATGTTGAATAAACACCAACCCTTTGTGGGTTGATTGCTCTTGATAATATTCCAACACAGGGATTTGCTCAATGAATCTACTTTGGAGAATGACTCTCATCGTTCAACAACTCCATTCGAACTTGATTGAGGGCAAAAATCACTGCACGATACCGTATCATTTGGCGATCGCCATTAAATACTTTACGATAAACCGTTGTGTTTCCCTTGTGGGTAATCGCAAAATATACTAGACCGACCGGTTTATCCTCAGTACCCCCACCAGGTCCAGCGATACCACTGATGCTAACGGTGATATCACTCGCGGTTTTTTCGTATAGGTGTTCTGCCATTTCATAGACGCATTCTGGACTTACAGCTCCATGTTTGGCGAGTGTTTCCTCCTGCACATCCAAATACTTCATTTTTGCTTCATTGCTGTATACAACCAATCCTTCTTGAAAAGCATTGGAACTTCCAGGGACATTGACCAACTGACTAGCTAGCATGCCACCAGTACAACTTTCGGCAACGCTAATCAATTTATTTTGTTGTCGTAATAATTCAATTACAACACCTTCTAAGGTATCTTCCAATCCCCCATAAATAAATTCGTTAAACTTATTGAAGAAGTCCTTCATACACCGATCCAGTGCATCGGTATCGTTGCTGGTGAAAATGTACTTAATTTCACCAACGTTTGCATAGGGGGCAACGTTTACTTTGGGATGTACACCATAAAATCCTTTTAGATTGTTCTCCATCGATGATTCCCCGGTTCCAACCAACTTATATCCCCTAGAAATAAGATTGATATCCAACTCATCTTTTATGATATCAATCGCCTGATTTAAGACTGGTATCATTTCATGGGGAGGCCCCGGAAGTAGAATAATCGTTTGTTTTCCAACTTTAAAATAGACTCCAGGAGCGGTTCCTAAATCATTATCCAGTTTAATCGAATCCTTGGGAAACAACGCTTGTTTGTTGTTGGTGTCTTTCATCTCCACTTCTGCCCGATCAAAATAGTACTTGATTTTATCGAGGACATCTTGATCCATATACGTTTCAACACCATAGTAGTTAATGACTGTTTCACGTGTGATATCATCCACCGTTGGACCCAGTCCACCGGTGAATATTATTAAGTCTTCCGTCATAAAATCTAAAATCGTTTTAAACTCTTTCTTCAGATCATCAATCACATAACTACGATTGACATCAATCCCAATCGATTTTAGTTTTAACGCGATCGTTCGCAAGTTGGTATTGACAGTCCGTCCAGTTAAAATTTCCTTCCCTACGGTTACAACTGCTGTTCTCATCTAATCATCCTCTTCTTCTAGTATTCTTGCTGATCCACCAACCCATACCGCATTGATGGTAGCTTGCGTAATATCTAATTTCGCGATGATTTCCGATGGTTGATTCATCGCGTATCCTTGTCGTAAAATCCAATTCTCTTTTCTTGTTTTATGATGAGCTAAATAGGAAGCCAATGCACCATTGGATGTCCCTGTCGCACTCTCTTCATCAATGCCGAGAATCGGGGCGAAATTGCGACCGTAAGCATCCACATCTAAAGCCAATGCAAAGGCATGAACTCCAATAACATGATACTGTTTCGACAAGGCAACAATCGCATCGAAATCAGGGTTCAACTGATGAAGTAATTCGACGGATTTTACCGGGACAAAGATTTCTCGTAACGCCGTACTGACAATTTGAATCGGTAGCGTTTGATCAAGAAAATCGTTATTCTGGAAACAAGGCTTTAGTTCGTCCGCTGATATGGTTTCGCCAAATACGGGGGTGTTTTGCTCCATAAATACCTGCTTCTCTTGAACATCGAGTCGCAAGATTCCTGCTTTTGTTTCTTGATGGTATATTCCCAGTGAGATAATTCCTTTATCCCGCAACAGATTAAATGTAGCAATGGTTGCATGTCCACATAAATCCACTTCTTCAAGAGGTGTAAAAAAACGCACATTGAAATCCGCCTGTGTACTCGGAAATACAAACGCTGTTTCACTATATCCAACCGTATGAGCGATTGTTTGCATCATTTGATCGGTTAATCCCTGGGTATCCAAAACAACACCGGCCTTATTGCCACCTTGAGGGGACTTAGGGAATGCACTTAATCGATAGATTTTCATTGTCTTCACCACTATTTATTATACACGAAAACACAAGATTTATCACAAAAAAACATGTACAAAATTGTACATGTTATACGTTGAATAAGAAATGCATGACGTCACCATCATGGACAACGTATTCTTTTCCTTCCAATCTCATTTTTCCAGCTTCTTTTGCGCCATGTTCTCCATGATACTCGATAAAATCGACATACTTGATTGTTTCAGCACGAATAAAGCCTTTTTCAAAATCACTGTGGATCACACCAGCACATGTCGGTGCCTTAGATCCCTTCTTAAAGGTCCATGCTCGTACTTCTTTTGGACCTGCTGTGAAGAACGTTTCTAATCCAAGCAACGAATAACTATGTTTCACGAGTTGATCGAGTCCGCTTTCAACAACGCCAAGTTCTTCTAAAAACATCGCCTTTTCATCGGCTTCTAACTCGGACAGTTCCGCTTCAATTTTGGCACTGATAACCACCATATCCGCATTATCTGTTCGAGCAAACTCCTCAATTTGTTTCACGTAGGGATTATCGGCATAGTCGGCAATATCATTTTCATCAATATTCGCCACATATAGCATCGGTTTTTGTGTCAAGAAATTGAAGGGTTTTATCGTCCGTAGTTCTCCGGCACTAAAGGACATGGTTCGAATTGGTTGATTGTTTAATAATGTCTCGTGAATGGTTTTTAATACCGCATATTCTTGAACACTATCTTGATCAACTTTCATGACGGCTTTTTTCTCGATTTTTGGTAATCGCTTTTCAACAACTTCCAAATCGGCAAAGATCAATTCGAGATTGATTGTTTCAATATCGCGAATTGGATCCACAGCCCCATCAACATGGGTGACGTTTTCATCATCAAAGGCCCGAACGACTTGGACAATCGCATCGACTTCACGAATATGACTTAAGAACTTATTACCTAGCCCTTCACCTTTGCTAGAACCTTTAACTATTCCGGCGATGTCGGTGAACTCAAATATAGTTGGTATGGTTTTCTTTGGTTGAACAAGCTCGGTTAATTTATCCAATCGTACATCCGGTACTTCTACAACACCAACATTCGGATCAATGGTCGCAAACGGATAGTTTGCAGCCAGTGCTCCAGCTTTGGTAATTGCATTGAATAATGTTGACTTACCGACATTTGGTAATCCAACAATTCCAGCGGTTAATCCCATATGATCAACTCCTTCTTTTTGACTTATTCATTGTACTAAATTTAGTGGTATTTGACAAGAAGAAAAGCAAATCCGAAGATTTGCTTTTGTTATTCTGTAGGTAAGTCATCCGGATGTAATCCGAGTACTGCCGTAGAGCTTTCATATTCCACATCTTCGCGGATATAGCGGAGTTGAATCGTATCGGTTACATTCGAATTCAAAATCGCTTCACGAAGATCATTAAAATTCCAAATATCTAGATATTCTTCCATGCCTGTGGATAGATTTTTATATCCGGTAATAACATCGCCATCACGCAGTCCAGCATCTTCTGCTGCACCACCTTCAACAATGTTGATACATACCCCGTAATCAAGTCCACAATCATTGACTTGAACGTAGGAGGTTATACCGAGGTAAGGACGTTGAATGATTCCATCATCTTCCAAATCGTCAATAACCCGTTGCACGGTGTTGGATGGAATGGCAAATCCAATTCCTGATACATCATCAGTGACAATTTTCATGTTATTGATACCGACCAATTTTCCTTCTAAATCGACTAAAGCACCACCACTATTACCGGGGCTAATAGCCGCATCGTGTTGCAATAATGTCGCATCAAAGACATCATCATTTTGAACATAACGAGCTGTACCACTAATAACTCCCATAGTAACCGTACCATAATAATCAAATCCGAGTGGATTACCGATGGCAAACACAAAATCTCCTTCGGTTATCTCATAGGAATCAGCAAACTCAATAACGGTAAAATCAACATCGGAGGTAAACTTCAATACGGCAATATCCGTCGTTGCATCCATTCCAATCACTTCAACACTTATCGCTGGAATTGTAAATAACAAACTATTCTTTTCATACACTATCGCTACTTCTGTGGAGCCTTCAATAACGTGCTCATTGGTTACCACATAGTATTCATCACCATCTTTTTTATAGATGACACCACTACCAGATGAACTCTCATCTTCATTGATACTTGCAACTACGCCAACAACACCATCTTTAACTTCAGCAAGCACGGTTGTTATATCAAGCTGGAAATTTTCAATTGAATAACTTACAGCAACATCGCTTAACGCAATCATTTCGGCAATCAGATCTTCGAGTTCTGTTTGTGTATAAATCGTAGCAACACTTGATTCTAGAATCAGTTGTTCAATCAAATCCTCAATTTCTTGATCCGTAAGTGTGGTTGCAACAACAGTTGTTGCAACATACTCTTCAATGATGGCCTTGATTTCATCTTCTGTGTATACGTTATCTTGTTGTTCTTCAAACACATCTTCAATCAAATCACGCAATTCACTCTCTGTATACGATGTATCAATTTCATCTGGAATTGGTACACAAGCGGTTAATCCAACCCCAAAGACTAAAACGGTAATCATTAATGCAATTTTTTTCATCATTCTTCAACTCCTATATTCGAAATAAGTTCTTCGCATTTGCCGTCGTTACCTCGGCAATGGTGTGATAGGGAACTTCTTTAATTTTCGCAATTTCTTCGGCGACGAGTTTCACCCGTGCTGGTTCGTTTTGTTTGCCCCGAAAGGGATGTGGTGACAAATACGGTGAATCGGTCTCCACAAGTAATTTATCTAGTGGTACAACCTTGGCTACTGCCTTCGGTTTATGCCCGTTTTTAAAGGTTACCGGACCACCTAAGGAGATATGTAAACCCAGTTCAATGAATAGGGGAACCATCTCGGCACTACCACTATACGAATGCATGATACCGCGTAACCCTGAATAATTACTTAAGACATTATACGTTGCCTCACTCGCATCACGCATGTGGATGACAAGTGGTTTATCATACGTTTTAGATAGTTCAATCTGACGTTCAAATACTGCAACCTGTGCATCGATATGATCCTTATCCCAATAGAAGTCCAGACCACATTCACCCACACCAACCACTTCATCTAATTGTAGTTGTTCCTCCAATAATTGAAAATCTTGGTCGGTAATATTTTTTGCTTCAGTCGGATGGTACCCAACCGTTGCATAAATAAATGGATACTGTCTTGCAAGGGCAATGGCCTTCTTATTCGTAGGTATATCATAGCCAACGACAATCATGATTTTTACATCGTTTTTTACGGCGCGTTCAATCACATCATTAACGGTATTTACAAACTGTTTACTATTCAGATGTACATGGGTATCAATTAACATTTTTATCACCTTGCACCTATTATAACAAACAAATGCGAATATTTAATGGAAAATGTACTAAAAAAGCGAATATATCTTATGATATAATACAATAATAGGAGGGTTTATTATGGATTATATCGTTGCGAGAGAGCTGAACTATTTATATATTTACCTCGACATTGTTTTTTTAGTTATATTAGGATATTTTTTAATTCGAAAGAATCGTCTATTGGCGTTTTGGTTCGGTGTCGCCGGAGCATTGATCTATTTCGTGGTTGATTATGGTGGATTCTATCTCCTCTTAGGTACTAGAAATGTAGACGGAGCACATACGATGTGGTTCTTACTCTGGTTATCGACAAGTTATGGCTTTACCAATTTTGTCTGGATTTGGTTATTTCTCGATCGTGATAAATCCATTCGTCAATGGTCTCTTCTCATTGTTGGTGGGTGGTTGCTTGTTGCATTTGTATCGCAATCACTTGGCCAATCATTTGGTGTGATAAACATCTCCCGAATGACAGGAAGTTATCATTGGTTCATGTTGTTAATACTAGTGATTGGATACGGATTCTATATCTATCAAAACTGGGGTGACAACAATCTATTGAAACAAATTCTATATCTATTGTTTATCGGTATTGTTGTTCAATTCTCTTGGGAAGCGGTCTTACTGGTGTCGGGTATCCGACCCTTAGGCATGAATCCAATCGTTTTCAATTCGCTGTTAGAAACAAATCTCGGTATTCCCTACCTCTATTTTATCCATCGTTACCTTGTTACCAAACGAGAATTAGTCCCCGCATAAACAAACGACAATATCGCATGTGATATTGTCGTTTTATTGTAGTTGTATTACGCGAGCATGTAACGCAATCGCATCATCAATGTCATGTGTAACGATAATCGTTGTTATATTAAACTGTTTTAGAATGCGAAGGATGTCTAGTCGGATGCTCTGCTTTAGTTCTTGGTCTAACGCTGTGAACGGTTCATCTAGCAATAAAATCTTTGGTTTCGTTACAAGACTTCGCGCAATCGCTGCACGTTGTTTTTGGCCACCACTAATTTCATGAGGATACCGGTCTAATAACTCTAGGATATCCACTTTCTTCGCAACTTCTTCACAACGTTCTTTTTTCATTGCAGATGACATATTAAACAATCCATATTCGATGTTTTTACGAATTGTCAGATGCGGAAAGAGGGCGTGATTCTGAAAAACGAGACCTACATTTCGTTTTGATGTCGGAACGTTGTTCACAATGTTCCCATCAATCACAACATCGCCAGATTGTGGTGTTTCTAATCCAGCAATGACACGAAGGATTGAGGACTTTCCACTCCCACTTCTACCCAAAATAGCGACGATTTCCCCTTTATCTACATCGATGTTGAAATCGTCTAGTATCGGTTGTTTCTTATCATATGAAAACTGTATGTTATGGAGTTTTAACACGTTTGGAACCTCCTTCGAGATACAGGATTAAGAGGGTACACATGGCGATGATGACAAGCGATGGAAAGGCTGCAATGTTAATCATTTCATTTCCCGCATAGCGATACACTTCGGTAGACAGTGTTTTGAAATTAAATGGTCGTAAGCTATAGACAATTGTTAATTCTTTCGCCATATCGATGAATAGAATAATCGCAACGGCAATGATACTTTTTGATAACATCGGTATGGTCACACGCACCATAGTCGACAGTTTCGATTCACCCAATGTTTCCGACGCTTCAAGGAGGTGATGGTTCATTTTTGAGTATGCACTTAATAAATTTGTATACGCTACAGAGAAAAACTTCACGAAAAATCCAAATAAAATAATTGCGATCGTTGAGGTGAACAGCATCCGGTTTAACCCAACACCTTGAAACATATGGTATAACCATTGATCAACGCGAATCAATAAGATATAAATCCCCAGCGCTAAAACCATTGAAGGAACCATATATCCTATCGTTGAAACACTCGACAGAAGGTGTTTTTTTGCGCCTTTTATGTAGATAGTGATCGTAGCTAAAAGGAGTGCTACTATAATAATGATAATCGTTGAAACGACGGTTATTAGCAGCGTATTAAAAGTAATTTCAATGATATCCAACCGTTCGATATACGCCGTATTCATAATGACAGATACTAACATTTGCGTGATTGGAAGAATCGTTGCAAGAACAATGATTGTACCAATAAATACGTAAATTATGTACATCATTGATTTTGATGGATTGTATCGCCTTATCGGACGATGAATGACGTCTGCGCTACTGTATCGTTTTTGTCGACGTGAAACTCGCTCAATAAAAATCAGTACAAACATAATCATCAAGATATATACCGATAGTTTCGATGCACTGATAAAATCACCATTGGAAAACCATGCGAGATTAATATACCTTGATAACGTCAGTACCCCATAATACTCCACAACGGCGAAATCGGATAACGTCTCAAATATGGCAAATAACACCGATCCAATAATCACCGGTCTTGACAATGGTAGAATGATCTTAATAAATAGTTTCAAGTGCTGGCCACCAAGTGTTTCAGAAGCCTCGATATAATCGGTAATATGTTTACTCAAGTATGATTTTGATGCCAAATACACGTAGGGATATAGGAAGAACGAATAAATAAAGACCGCTCCATTCATCATAAAATCAGCCCGTAATATCGCTTCTAAAAACGGTATGTAATGAAATATATTTGTATACGTGTATGCTGCTACATAAACGGGAATTCCAAGTGGTAACACCAACAAAACATTAATCACTTTTCGAAATTTTATCTCATAAAAAGTCAGAAAGTAGGCAGCTATGAATCCTACAAAAGCTGACAATAAACCAACTTTGATAATCAGTTCTATTGTTGCAACAACACTTGTGACTAATATGTTGTTTTGTAGTAATGTCTGATAGTATAAACTACGTGGTTCTAACGCATTTAAACCAATGCGTAGAAGTGGCAGTACGATTACCAAAGGAACAAGAAAGCCAACAACGACAAAGATTGTTCGATCGTGTAATCTACGGATAATACGTTGCATCAGTCTCACTCCTTTTGTAAATTGGTAAAAGAGAGAAAAATTCTCTCTTTTTGTTCGTTTTATTGATCGGGATTATCCCAAGAAGCATTGGTCATAATAATGATTGCTAGTTCATTATGTTCACCTAGTGCTGTCAAGTTGATGTCTTGTTCTCTCAATACGGTGATGCCTTGATTATCGAGCCAACTTTGTAATAAATCACTGATTTCAGCATTGGGATTTACAGGGAATTCATAATTATTCGCTGAAAACTCTTCTTGTGCAGATGATTCGGATAGAAACTCGATTAAACGAATTGCGTTTTCTGCATTGGAAGCATTCTTAATTACACCTGCACCACTCACATTAATATGAACGCCACCTTCACCATCCCCTTGATTGGGAAAGTAAATTCCTACTTGATCAGCGACACCATAATATTCACTGGTGGTATCCGTTTCATTGACAAGCAATCCATAATAATACGAGTTTGCGATGGCAATCGTACCATATCCATTTGTAATTGCAACAGCTTGTCCGCGATCATTTCCTTCTGGAGTCCGGGCCATATTCATTACAATATCTTGAACCCAGGCCGTTGTTGCACTTTCCCCTTTTAACTCAATAAACGAAGCCACTAAACTTTGATTATAGATATTGGATGAGGAGCGGATTAGCAACTCACCGGGGAACATCGTTGTTGCATTCTCATAGGTTAATCCAGTAGGATCTACGGCGTTATCATACAAGAAGACACGAGCGCGTTTGGTTAACCCAAACCACATGTCATCGATATCACGATACTTTGCAGGAACGTTCGCTTCCAATGTATCACTCGCAATCGCTTGTAATATCCCTTCTTGCTTCGCCAGTGCTAAATATCCAGCATCTGCTGTAAAGAAGAGATCTGCTTGAGGCAAATCGCCTTCCGCTTTAATTTTCTCTATTAAGGCCGGTGCTTTATCATTGACAATGTTGACTTCAATTCCGGTTTCTTCCGTGAATCGTTCAAACAAAGCATCATCAGTATCATAGTGTCGTGTCGTATATATGTTTACGACTTGGTCATCATTGCCACACGCTGCTAATGAAAATGCCATCACTGCCATAAGTATTAGTGCAAATATTTTTTTCAATGTAATACACTCCTTCTTTTTCTATTTGCGCTTTGATTGTACAAATTCTAGGCGAGTAAGTAAAGTATAAACATAATTTTTATATTTAACCTTACAAATACTCCCTCATTTCGACAAATTTTTACAAATTAAAAAATGCCACAAATAGCTTGTAGCTATTGAGGCATTTGGATGTAAATGTATGATTACAACATGTTTTTTGTACATTTTTCACTGCAATCATTGTATCTTCCTTGTCGATACTTTATCGTCTTTCAATCGAAAACCGTAAAACAGTCTTAAGCTTTGATTCCTCTACTTTTCGCGGATCGGAAAGATAGATTTCCTTGTGATCATTGGACATGCGTACAAAGTTGTTCTCGATGCAAAAATCGTCCATCAATTGAAAGGAATGCACTTCATCATCATACGAGCCAATATGAAGCATTTGAACACTTTCTTTCTCAGCAATTACTTCAAAAACGGCATCGAGAATTCGTGGGTTTTTCTTGCTGTCATATATTCTTGATTGCATCTTTTTAAAGAAATCCTTTGTAACAAAATCAGGTTGACGAATCATCAATTTGAATGCAAGAAAATCCTTTAAGTCCTGCACTCCTTCTCCTGTGTATCGTGCTTTTCCTTCGTCCGACAGTGTCCAAAATCCCTCCAATGGGTACACAGTGTAATCAAAGTATCCATCAATCACAATCCCTTTTTTAGGTGCCATCTTAATTCCATAGGAAAGTGCATAGAGTGCTTCTACTACCCTCGAGAACTCCGCACTATTTGGATTACCTTGTCCGGTAATGGTGATATATGGTAAGGGTGGAATCGTTAGGACGGTTGGTTTTTGTTTCGGCATGTAGATCTCTTTCTCATGTTTTCGCCATTCGTGTTTCATTGGGAACACCTCCACTACAGGTTATGATCAATCGGTTCTTCGTCGTTTATAGTTCTTGTTCTTACTCTTATCTTCATACATTAGTCGATCCACTTCATCCAAGATTGAATCTTCCGTATATGCCATTGATGAATCAAATGTTTTTGCACCAAAGCTAATACCGATTTCTAGAAGTAATGGATTCTTTGATTGCTTAATCTCTCTAAGTAAACGATCACGATATTCCTCGATGTTTAATCGTGTTGCTTGTTTAGATATCAGCAAGAACTCGTCACCACCAATTCTCGTAACATAAAACTCCTCTTTGTAAGCTCGTAACAATACTTTTGATAGTTGTTGTAGAACCTCATCACCTTGTTTATGACCGTATTGATCATTTATTTTCTTGAAGTATTCCAAATCGATCATAATGACGGAGAAGGTTTCGTTCTCTTCCACTTTACCTGTCAAAATCTCTTCCATTTTTTTACGAGAGAATAGTCCTGTCAGATGATCTTCAGAATTCCCTGCAATTTCAATTAAGTAATACGCAAAGACGACGCCTAAGGCAACGACGGCCCAGGTTAAAATCAATCCATAAACAAATAATTGAATAAAGGATATCAATACAGGTAGGAGCGCAAAAAACGCAATAAACAAGATCATTTTATCAGACAGTTCTTTTCGATTTTTTACGGCGAGGATAACAGTGTATAAAATCATTCCAAAGACAAATAGTAAACTCAACCATAACCACTCACCACGATGATATACATTCTGTTCATCCAAGGAAAAAGCCACCGGGTAAACGATATTTATCACAAGTAATATTCCTGCAAAGATGGTTGGTTGTAGATAGTATAGTCGTTTTCGCAATCGATCACGAGATCCGTGAATCTTATAATCAACATACGTCACCCACTGAGCAGCCATCGTTGGTTCCATCAAAATCAACAATACATTGAATATATAATTGGCAACAATCGCACCGGACGTGTTTATTCCATCAAAGGCCCAGGCAAGAATCTCCACAACCAAAATCACCATGTTAAAAACAATCATTCGATAGAATAATTTACGAGAATAGTCAAAGATATCTTTTTTTGTAATAACAACAAACAATAATATTACCAGTAAAGCAAATGCATAAATATTGTTGTCATAGCGATAGAAATTCTCCATAGATATCACTCCTACTAGTTCTATCGTAATTATAGCACAAACTAAAAAAAGTTATCTATGTCTTTTTTGTACATTCATAAATGTCAAATCTATTGATTATGAAAGAACAACAAATCAGCATCTTATATTGAACAATCAGGCATTACTTGCTATACTTTAATTAGAGCATACTACAAATAAGACATCAAATCTATTTGTAGTGTTTTTAAATCAATGAATGGAGGTTGGGATTTGACAAAAAAATCAGCCGGAAATTTTCTAGTCATTTCAATACTTGTTCTTGTTAGCTTATCTATCCTTGTGTTTTCTGGTTTTTATATGATCTTTAGTGAATTCACGGTAATTCTTCCATTATTAGTTTTATGTACGATATGGATGTCCATTACAGTCAATGCTCTTAAACTGAGTCTTAAAAAACACAATCATTTTCTGCTTATTGTTATTGGGTTTTTATTCGTAGCAACAACGATATTTTTATCACAATGGGGGTTACTTATCGAATTTCTACTTTACCCAATCATCTTTACAGTTTTATATTTTGGAGGTATATTATTGCTTTATCTAGATAAAAAAGGCTAGTAAAATCAGTTTACTAGCTTTTTTTATGTCGTTTATAGGGTTGCAAGAAAGACACAGTAACAGCTAATATCGGAAATAGTAATACCGCATAAAAGCCGAAAGCCTTACCAACATCTGCATAAAACTCCTCATGAAGTTCATGGGCTACCACAGCTGTCATTTCACGAATGAATATGAACCATTCTACTACAATGACAAGGAGAATAATCTTGCTAAGTACTGGAAGCCAAAAATCAAGCGCTATTACAATGCAACCAATAAGAACAATCACGAGGAATATCATACTTTGGGGTAATAACACAATGTGATCAAAATAGACAAAATACCATTCATCCTGTACAAGTTCCTCTTCAACTTTTAGAATTGGTAGAAAGGTTGCGAAAACCCATAATAGAAATAGTAAACCTTTGCTAAGTAATAGATGACTCCTACGCATAATTAAAATACTCCAGTCCAAGCAATAAACCAAATCAAGAATAATGATCCCAGGTAGAACAGCACGATATATAAGATTGCTAGACTACGTCGAACAATGGGCTTGATTTTATAGTAATATCTAGGCAATACAACTACTGCAAGAACTGAAATAATCAATAGTATTGATGTGAAAATTACATTCTTCCATATGATAGGGTCATGAAAAATAGTTAGAAGTGCTATCCAATGATATATCAGATAATAGATTATCTGCATGAATGCTGATACCATGAACACAAAAAACACTTGCAATTCTCGTTTATTGGCATCGCTTAAGGTGATATACAGTAATATAAGCGGTGAAAATACAAATACCAATACGACGACGGTATGAAGCTCGTATATTCCTGAAATTATTAATAATACAAGATACACTATGAGTCTTATCTTGGTCCTGGTTTCAAGATTCTTTAGTTCTTGTATTAGGGTGAGTTTATTATCCATAGAGCCCTCCTTATACAAAAAAACATACAGTCCACAATTGCTGTATGTTTACGTGTTGGTTTTCCTTTGTTTCCCAACTAAATAGTACCATTATATGATTGAACTATCAAGTTAAACTCAACGCAAATACTCTGTACATATTACCATGAGGTATGCAATACTTATTTGAAATTGGTTATAATCTAGGATATACTACAAGTATAGGGAACGGCCCACACAAATATGAAGACAAGAATATCCTTGTCTTCAATTTATATTTTATGGAGGAGGAATCATGGAAGACATCAAAAACGAGTATCGTCGAATCATACGTTATTTTCAACTACTAATTGTTCTGGTAACAATCACCTATTTCAATATTGGTTTATACTATCTATCTGGTTCAACAGCGAATCTATTGTTCCGACGTTTTTTATTAATGAGTGTAATGACTAAAATCTATATTAGTGGTACTCTGACAGCCCTTGTTATTATTCTTACAACCATGTACTTCTTCTCAAAAGTCACAAAAGAAAAAGAGAATTCATTATTCCAAGACAACTTAAAAATTGGTTATTTCATTAGTTTTTATGTACTGATTCTGCTGTTTCTATATCAAGGTTACATGGTCTTGATGTCAGTTGGAGAATGCTACCCTGTTTTCGCATTCTATTTGATTCCAATCATTCTCATCAGTTTTAATGCGTTGGATCATCTCTGTTTTAATCGTATCGAATCATTCCATGAACGTCCGTTAATGCTGAGCTCCATTAACTTGACGTTTATGTTCTATTTCTTCTATTTCTTCTCGTATAACGTCCGATTCAATAATCTCGTATTACAGTATATTATAATCCTAACGTTTGTCGGTTTTGTTTTATACATGGTTGTGGTATGGATACGATTCAAGTTAAAAAAATTGGATATCGTGACAATTATTATTCTCGCATATAGTACCATCTGTTATATTTCACTACTCATGAATTACTTCAACAATGTGTATATCACCTGTACATAAGGAGACAACTATGAGAACAATCACTTTCATACTGATACTTATTTTAACCACGTTATTAACGGCGTGTATCGAAAAAGAACGAGCGTACCTTGATTGTCTACAGAGTGGATATTCTGGTACAAACGAATGTAGTTTGCAACAAGGTTACGACGCTGTCAAGAAGCACTTCGAAACGAAAGTTAGCGATATGGAATGGGATGACATTAGTGCTGTAACTGGGTATTATTATATCATCAACAACAGATTGGAACTGAATATTACCCTAGATACTTCTCAGACCCCACTCAACATTGAGTTTGCCGAGCAGGCCGTATCACTTTATACTGAGATGTATAATGAAATGGAAATGGTAGGCTTCGAACACAAGGTTGCTTATCTCCGTATTGACGGGTATGAGTTTGATGGATTGTATATGTATCCTGGAACGGAAGGACCTTCTTTTCAAGCCACCATCAATGTCGAAGATGAATTCTATAATCTCGTAGAGAACAATGAGAACTATATGAAATACCTACTAGATATTGAATCATTTGTAGAAAAGAGAATTTCATTCATCAGTCCGACAATTGATGGGGGAATATCTCCAGATTATACTCAAAAATCCATTCTACTTACCAGCACTACAGCAAACGAAATAAGTTCCATTTATTTTGATCCCATTTTTAGTGAAACAGAAGAATCAAATATTCGTGTTTTATTACGAGAGTTATTTTCCGAGTTCACAATCGTTGAATAGTAGAAAAAAACAATGACTACTCGAGTCATTGTTTTATTTTTTCAACGTGATCCAATACCGCTTCGTATGACCATGTTCTTTAGAATAAACTATATCTTCCAATACTCCACCACAGGCTTCAATGGTTTTATAGGATCCAATATTGGCAACATCACAAGTGACAAGTGCTTTTTGAACCCCTAATGATTGAAGGTGATGTAACGCTAGTTGCAATTGAAGTTTAGCATACCCCTTTCGGCGTTCACTAGGCCGTATACTATACCCAATATGTCCACCATAGTTCCGTAAGAAATCATTGAGATAATGTCTGATATTCACAAAACCAAGCACTCTATTTCTCGCGGTATCTACCAATACCCACTGACTACCTTCGACATATCCTTCCGGCAACGTATCTTTGTTTGAGTATGTTTTAATATGACGAATCCAATGATCGTAATCATCATATTTATCCAAACTTCCACACCCCGATAATTCCGTATCCCCTGCTTCGATCATTTCCGCTTTATAGTCAAAGATCTCTTGTTCAAGATCTTTGTGTGGTTGCACGAGAGTTATCACGATTCACCTTCGGTATCAGCAACCGTTTTTATTACTTTTGTACCATCACTAAGTACCACTTCTGCAGTCCATTCTTGATCGTCTTCTTGAACATTCCACGGTCCTTGAATCCATGTGGTTTCACGATATAGAAAATACGGTTCATCATACGAGCGATAGATTGGTTTCCCATTGCGATAATAATTTACATAGTTAATTTTTTCCGGATATTCTGCGGTCAGACGTATCCATCGTTTTCCTTGCGTTACTGTAAGAGGTTCTAACCCTTGAAGATAGAATTGTTCATCTTTAGGTAATGTAGGAATATCAATGCCCAGTACTTGTGCCATACGTCTCGCAAAAAAGAAATCTTGTCCTTTGGTGATACCCCAATCGCATGGGGGTTCCTGTTTGGTAAAATTATCATAGTGTCCCCACGATGTATGCGTTTCATAAGCAACATCTAATCGTGAGATACACGGAGAATCTTCATTACAAAGAATTGGTTTGTTCGGAGCGATCGTTTTCACATGTTGAATAAAGTCATAGTACTCACCTCTGGTAAGTCCGTTACCGTGTACTAAGACAACATCACTAGCATCCGCCACTTCTTTGTCAATTAAACCACCACCGCCGCTACTACCGACAAGCATACCACCAGTTTCTTCTTGTACGAGTTGAATTAGTTTTCTCATACTTTTTGGGTTTTGGATAATTGGAAGTTCATTCCACATATCGATATTATATTCGTTGGCAACATCGACTATGACATTGGTATACGCACCCTTTTTCAAGAACGCCGAACAAGTCTTCAATGCGGCAATAATCGCTTCATCATTATTAAACCGAAGCGATTGAGCCCAATACAAAATATTGATAATAATGACCATACCGATCTTATCCGCAGCTCGGATAATCCTGTCTAATCGGTTTGCGTATCTCTCATCAAATGATGTCCCATCGGGACCAAACGGATTGTTGTCAATCGTCCGAACATCCGTGGTAAATACTGGCATTCCACCTTGAATCCCAACCGTTACGGCACGTAGTCCATAAGCATACCACTGTGGTAATGCCGCAATAAAATCTTCGGTATTTTGATTGGCATCAAATACTTTACCAAATCGGTTATACCGTATTCGATCGGTTTTGTCATCAAAGATCCCTTGGATAAAACGGGAGTTCATCAGTAGTCCTTTTGACGCTGGATGGTTCTCAATTTCATCATACACAGGTTTTCCATTAATATAGAAATCCCGACCTTGTACTGTAAGATGTGTGTGTCCCATAGTGTATATCCTTTCCTATATAACTTGTACCATATTACTCATTATAAAAACACAATAGCGAAAATAAATGTTACTACAACGACTCCTACTGCGAGAGCTAGATTAACAATAACATATAGGAGTGTAATCTCACTCCTTTGAAGAGTAATGAACCCTCTTGATTTCGGTTCACCTGAACGACGTTTTATCGCATCTAAAATTAATCCAAACACAATAAATGGAAGAAAAAACAGAAAGATATTGTGATACATTGAAAATAATGTCACTTGGATTATAAATGTAAGTAATACACCGCTATATGTTAATACTGTTTTCAGATATAAATTCATCTATTCACCGCTATTTTTCCGTGACCGTAACGTCAATACGTGCGGATTCAACACCCATTACTACATATACCGTATTGATTCCTTCAGTATTTAACGATGTGAAGTTATTACCATTGTAGTCTTCTACACGATATAAAATATCCCCCGAAGAACTTACTACAGCAATTTCACAGTTTCCTTGTTCAAGGTCGCTGGATATCGTTAGATTGGTAGTATCCGATCGAACAACGATACTTCGTAATAACATAAACCCACTGACTTTACGCGCTTCATACCGCGAGAAGTTATCGGTATCCATTTCATTCTTCATAAACGCTGTATAGTCATAATTCCCGAGCTCTACAGGTTCATTTAAATTGTCCAGTGTATTCAGTGATGTATCATCCCCGTTGATATCACGGATGTGCGAGTTCCAGACAAAGATATACATCACAATCAATCCGATAATGATAACAATGGTAAGCACACCGTAGAAGTAGGCAATTGGTTTTGTAATTTGTAGTCTCATAAATAATCCCTTCCTATTGAAATTGTCCCCATACCGTAGTATCTCGTGATTCGTGATTTGATAATTCGTAGACATCCGTGGCTTTGTCAAGGATATCGTGATACTCATCTAAATTTGTACGGAGTTGCCATCGAAGTGCATATCCTTGAACAACGGAATAAATATGTATCGCAAACATCCCAACCAGCGCAAGAACACTGGTGTAAAACGATAGGGACACCGTAATAACAGCAAGTAATAGTTTGAATATACTAACATAATTGTTCGCCAAGTGCACGGTGTATATATCCATATTTGTCACAGTATCATCACGCGAAAAACGTAGGGATGTACTCGACAACAAAGGTGTTTTCCGTTTCCAGTCCGTCAGTTGATAGTGATGATCCTCAGTTTGTTTTATCGTACAAGTCGTATTCTGAATCTGTTTATGGATATTTTCGATTACGACCGACTCGAAGAATGGGGTGGTATAGCTGTCCTTTAATAACGTTCCCACGTGAGTGTGATAAATGGTTTCTCGTTCCCCATTGTTATAATACAGTGGGGCAAAATAATTGAATGTTAGATTCAACATCGTCATGAATACAACACCTACACTGACAATAGGTATATACTGAATAAGGGAATGACTATCCGTTACTTCCACGTTGAAATACCCCAAAAACGCATGACTTAATACTAGAATTAAGGTAATTCCTGCGACATATGGCAATGATATTTTCATTCGTACACCCCCTATAATACAAGGTCTATTATATCATCATGTGATAAACTCATACAACCTTCTCATAGAATTTAATAAAATGGCTAGATATAAGTCATATCTAGCTACATAAAAAAAGAGACCGAAGTCTCTTTTCATTTTTTGTAGATTAGGTATTATTCAAAGATTTTTGAAACGTTACCTGCACCAACGGTACGTCCACCTTCGCGGATTGAGAACTTGGTTCCTTGTTCCAATGCGATTGGGTGAATAAGATCAACGATCATTGTAACGTCGTCGCCAGGCATAACCATTTCAACACCAGCTGGTAATTCGATAACACCAGTTACGTCCGTAGTACGGAAGTAGAATTGAGGACGATAGTTACTGAAGAATGGAGTGTGACGTCCACCTTCTTCTTTTGATAGAACGTATACTTGTCCTTCAAATTTTGTATGAGGTGTAACGGATTTTGGTTTTGCTAATACTTGTCCACGTTGGATGTCTTCACGTTTTGTACCGCGTAATAATGCTCCAATGTTGTCCCCTGCTTCTGCACGGTCCAATAATTTACGGAACATTTCAACACCAGTTACTACAGAGTTTGCAGTATCTTTGATACCAACAATTTCAACAGGATCTCCAACTTTAACAGTTCCACGGTCTACACGACCAGTAGCAACGGTTCCGCGTCCAGTAATACTGAATACGTCTTCGACAGGCATTAAGAATGGTTTGTCAGTTTCACGAACTGGATCTTCGAAGTATTCATCGACAGCTTCCATTAATTCCATAATTTTTTCTTCGTGAGCTTCGTCACCATTAAGTGCTAATAAAGCAGAACCCATAATAACAGGAATGTCGTCTCCAGGGAATTCATATTCGTCTAATAATTCACGAATTTCCATTTCAACTAATTCTAATAATTCATCATCGTCTACTTGGTCTGTTTTGTTCATGAAGACGATTAATTTTGGAACACCAACTTGGCGAGCAAGTAAGATGTGTTCACGAGTTTGAGGCATTGCTCCGTCTGCAGCAGATACAACTAAGATTGCTCCATCCATTTGTGCAGCACCAGTGATCATGTTTTTGACATAGTCCGCATGTCCTGGGCAGTCTACGTGTGCATAGTGACGAGCTTCTGTTTCATACTCGATGTGAGCGGTATTGATTGTAATACCTCTTTCGCGTTCTTCAGGTGCGTTATCGATTGATGCATAGTCTGCAGCTTTCGTGTTCCCAACTCCTCGTTTAGCAAGGATGGTTGCGATTGCAGCAGTTAATGTGGTTTTACCATGGTCTACGTGTCCGATTGTACCGATATTCATATGAGGTTTATTCCGGACAAATTTTTCTTTAGCCATTAAGATTTCCTCCTATAATTTTTGTATATTGTTATTTTTTACCAAACATATTTTATCGCATTATAATATATAATGCAAGTTTTAAGTCATATTACCCGTTTCGACGTTTGATAACTTCTTCGGCAATTGACTTAGGGCATGCTTCATAATGTGAAAACTGCATTGTGTAGTTCCCGCGGCCCTGTGTATTAGAGCGAAGCGATGTAGCATACCCAAACATTTCTGCGAGGGGAACTTTAGCAGTAATTTGGAGGGCGTTACCACGTTGGGTTTGACCTTCCATGCGTCCGCGACGACTTGTAATGTCGCCAATGACGTTACCGAGATATTCATCCGGTACGATGACATCAACATTCATCAGTGGTTCTAACAGAATTGCTTTACAAGCTTCTTTGGCTTTTTTCAGCGCCATGCTTGCGGCAATTTTAAACGCCATCTCACTACTGTCAACGTCATGGTAACTACCATCATATAAGGTAGCTTTCAAGTCGATGATTGGGTATCCAGCAAGAATACCGGATTCCAAGCTTTCTTCCAGTCCTTTATTAACGACCGGAATGTATTCTCTTGGAACAACCCCACCAACGATTTTATCGACGAACTCGTATCCTTTTTCCGGATTCGGTTCAAATTCAATCCAGACATGTCCATATTGTCCACGTCCCCCGGATTGACGCACGAATTTACCTTCGATTTGAGCCGAGGTTGTAATCGTCTCACGATAGGATACTTGTGGTTGTCCGACGTTTGCGGCAACCTTGAATTCGCGTTTCATCCGATCAACGATGATATCGAGGTGAAGTTCACCCATACCAGCGATGATTGTTTGGCCTGTTTCTTGATCCGTATACGTTCTAAACGTTGGATCTTCTTCGGCCAGTTTGCTTAAGGCGATTCCCATTTTATCTTGATCGGCGCGGCTATTGGGTTCAATGGCAACGCTGATTACCGGTTCTGGGAAGACCATTTTTTCTAAGATGATATAGTTCTTATCGTTACATAAGGTATCGCCGGTGGAAGTGTTTTTCAGTCCAACGGCGGCCGCTATGTCTCCGGCGTACACCATATCGATCTCCTCACGGCTATTCGCATGCATTTGTAAGATTCGACCAACACGTTCTTTCTTTTCCTTGGTTGCATTATATACATACGAACCTTTGGCTAATTTCCCGGCATACACCCGGAAGAACGTTAGTTTCCCAACAAATGGGTCGGTCATAACTTTAAATGCGAGGGCAGCAAATTCCGCTTGATCCGATGCTTCTATGATTAAGTCTTCACCTTGTTTGTCGATTCCTTTGACGGCAGCGACATCTAGGGGTGAAGGTAAATATGCAATCACGGCATCCAGGAGTAATTTTACTCCTTTGTTTTTAAATGCTGATCCACATAATACAGGGAAGAATTGAACGCTTAATGTTGCGTTTCGGATGGCAGTGCGAAGGGTATCCGCATCGATCTCTTCACCTTCGAGGTAAAGCATCATTAATTCTTCATCCAATTCGGCAACGGTCTCGATTAACTCGATCCGTTTTTCTTCAGCTGTTTCTTGTAGGTAATCTGGAATCTCTACTTCTTCAGGAATTTCTTCGGGTGCACCATCGTACATCCATGCGGTCATTTCCACTAGGTCGATGATTCCATCAAAGTCCGCTTCACTACCAATGGGCCATTGGATGGCAGCGGCGTTTGCACCTAAGCGTTCCCCTAATGTGCGAACACTAAAGGCAAAGTCGGCTCCAATTTTATCCATTTTGTTCGCAAATACAATTCGCGGAACTTTATAATCGTTTGCTTGACGCCAAACTGTTTCAGTTTGGGGTTCAACACCTGCTTGTGCATCCAACAAGGCTACACTACCGTCTAAGACACGAAGTGATCGTGATACCTCTACTGTAAAATCGACGTGTCCTGGCGTATCAATGATGTTGACGCGGTGTTCTCTCCAATGGGCAGTGGTTGCTGCCGATGTGATTGTAATTCCACGTTCTTGTTCTTGTTCCATCCAGTCCATTTGGCTCGCCCCATCGTGGGTTTCACCAATTTTGTGAATACGTCCAGTGTGATACAGAATACGTTCCGTAGCCGTTGTCTTACCAGCATCGATATGAGCCATGATCCCTATATTACGAGTCATTTTTAAACTATACTCTCGAGCCATAATACAACGTCCTTTCTACCATCGATAATGGGCAAATGCTTTGTTTGCTTCTGCCATTCTGTGTACATCGTCTTTTTTCTTAACAGAAGCACCATTTCCTTGTGCTGCGTCGACGATTTCTTTCGCCAATCGCTCTTCCATTGTTTTCTCATTACGCAATCTTGCGTATAGGGTTAACCATCGAAGTCCAAGCGTATAACGTCGCTCAGGACGTACTTCTACTGGCACTTGATAGTTTTGCCCACCTATTCTTCGGGATCGTACTTCAAATGTCGGCATAATATTATTTAAAGCTTCTTCGAAGACTTCGATTGGTGGTTGATTTGTTATTGATTCAACTCGTTGGAATGCACTATATAAAATACTTTGAGCAGTCCCTTTTTTACCGTCCAACATGATATTATTAATCAATTTTGTCACAAGTTTTGAATTATAAATTGGATCCGGTAAAACATCTCTTTTTGCTATGTGACCTTTACGAGGCATAACTTTTTCCTCCTTTCAACTTTAATAAAAATTATGCTTTCTTCGTTCCGTATTTCGAACGACCTTGTTTTCGATTTTCAACTCCGGTTGTATCTAGCGTACCACGTACGATGTGATAGCGAACTCCCGCTAAGTCTTTTACACGTCCACCGCGTATTAATACCACGCTGTGTTCTTGTAATTTGTGTCCTTCTCCAGGAATATAGGCTGTTACTTCAAGTCCATTAGACAAACGAACACGAGCAAATTTACGAAGTGCTGAGTTCGGTTTCCGTGGGGTCATTGTTGCAACACGTGTACATACACCACGTTTTTGTGGGCTAGGGTTGTTTGTGTGCTGTTTCTTAATTGAGTTAAACCCAACAGATAAACTAGGTGATTTTGATTTTTTTGTTTTGCTTTTTCTTCCTTTACGTACTAACTGATTAATCGTAGGCATTGAATGGTTTCCTCCTCTCTTTCATAATCCACGCATCCAGGTGGTTCGGTTTTTTCATAAAAACTAGGGCTTATGCGAATAAACCCTGATGTTTTTTTCATTTAACAGCATAGTTATTATATCTCACACATGCAGGTGTGTCAACTATTTAATTTATTTTTTTTCGAATACACAATAAATGGCTTTGTTCGTTAATTTCGTTCCATAAACATTACCATATAAATCGGCATTGTTACAATATGATCTTGTTGCTCAATATTTTTTGTTCCCATTTTTACGCCAATTGTAACCCCATAATTTTCTATCAACGAAGGTAATACTTTGGACTTGGGATTGTCAGCTGATTTGACTTCTACTGCGTGCATTTCACGATGACGGGTAATTAAGAAATCAACCGATAGTTTCGAGTTCTTTTCAAAGTAATATAACGTTTGCCCTACTTTTGAAAATAGACTTGCCATAACCGTTTCGTAAATCGCTCCATTATAGGCATCCATACCACCACGAAGAATTTCAAGTTGAATCTCATCACCTAGCATTGCAACAAACAAACCAGGATCGTGTAAATAAAGTTTAAAGCAATCACTTCGGACATTAGAGTGAAGCGGTTTTTTCGGATATTTAACATTGCTTGCTTGAAGGACAATACCCGCATCAATTAGCCACTCAACACTGGCTTCATATTTGGATCTGCGGCCGCCTTCAGACACACTTTTATATTGAAATTTTTTGTTGTCTCGATACAGTTGCACCGGCAATGAATTGAGACATTCAACTGCCTTGTGTCCCATTCGTGATGGACTGTATCGAATAATATCATTCTCATATAACTCCAGTAAATCCTCTAACATCGAGTAGGCTTGTTTAAAATCCCTATCTTCAGTATATGCAGCAACCACCTGCGGCATTCCACCTATTGCCATATATTCTCGGAATAAATCCATAAATACATTATGGGTCGCTTTTAAAAGCGGATTTAAATCTGTAAAATGTTCTTCTACAACATCAATAATATCTTCTTCATAACCATTCGCCCAGCAAAATTCTTCAAAATCAAGAGACCCCATTGCATATCGTTCTACATACCCAACAGGAAAACTATTCATCGTCTTATACATGTTCCCTAAAAACGATCCAATAGCAATAACATCATACTCTCCTTGAGATGTAAATGATCGAAGTGAAATGAGTGCTCGTTCGCACTCTTGAACGTTGTCGAAAATTAGGATACTTTCGCCTTTGACTAACTGAACTTCAGGGAAGTATACTCGAAGTAAATGGATAATCCGACCAGCATCCAAATTCGGTTCGAATATTTCAATTAACTCCGGCCGTTTGTGAAAGTCGATGTATAATATGTGCTTCGAATCGTAACTTTGATTAGCAAAGTCAATTACACTTGTTGTTTTACCTACTTGTCGCGGTCCTTCAACAATTAGAGATTTTTTCTTGTTTTTTTGCTTCCAATCACGTAAATATATCTCAATTTTTCGTTTTAACATCGATATCACCTAGTTAAATTGTACACTTTTTTTCATATATAAACAACTATTATTACATTTTTTCGAACGTTTTATTGTCACTTTTAAATATTAATTCGTGGATTTTATTGTGTTTCTTATTACTTATCGTCTATTTTTAGCCACTTTATTTATGACCATAGTAGATCTGCCATGTTATGTTGAACTGATCTTTTACGGTTCCAAATAATGCACCCCAGAATACTTCTTGGAGTTCTGAAACGACTTTTCCGGATAATGACAGATTTTCAAACGTTGTTCGTAGTGTTTTTTCATCTGGTAATTCTAATACAAACTGAATTCGGTCACCAGGAGTTAACATAACTTCATCAATTGCGTCGTTTATAAATAAGGTAGAATCATGGATTTTCAAAGTACAATGACCAACCTTTCCTTTATACGTTGACTTATCCATCCCAGGTACATCTTCTAACATCGTGATGTCTCCTTGAATTTCAGCTCCAAAAACGTCCTTATAAAATGCGATCGCATCCATCGCATTATCGACGGTTACAAACGGAATGATTTGTCCCATAATTTCCTCCTAATTTTAGATACTTTTATTATATAACAAATCCTATTTCAATTGTTAATCATATACGTTATACTACAACTAGGTGATTGGATGAAAACACGAAAACGCCCCATTATTAAAACATGGTTAGAAGATTTTACCGACGATATTGTCCTTGATTCCGAAGAACTACGTATTGAGTACAAAACGATTGCGAATCGTACCATCCCACCGTTTCATGGACAACGGGTGATTTTTGATACGGTTATTTTTCAAAATTGTACCTTCTCTGATTCATTAATGGAACGATCTGAGTTTATGGATTGTCAATTCAAGCATTGCACCTTTACAAACAATAAACTCAAACACTCTAATCTCATCCGATGTGAGTTCATTCACAGTAAATTGGATGGTACCCATTTTACCGATAGTCAACTTGAAGATATCCTGATAAAGGACTGTACTGGGCGATATTTGGATAGTGTAGAGACAACATGGAAAGTCGTTGAAGTAATTAATTCGAATCTAGATGAATCTACCTGGTTCACATGCAAACTCCGCGACTTGTCGCTACAGAGTGTTTCCTTATTGAAATCGGACTTTTATGATACCTCCTTAAAAGGAGTTGATTTATCCTCATCCATAATCGATGGCATGAAAACGGATATCCACAATATCCAAGGAGCCATCATTTCTAGTGAACAAGCTGTGTTATTATGCAATTTAATTGGTGTAAATGTCAAATAAAAAAGCCCACAACTGTGGGCTTTTATTTACTTAATGGTGCCGCTAATTGGAATCGAACCAACGACCTCTGCCTTACCATGGCATTGCTCTACCGAACTGAGCTATAGCGGCCTAGCGTATTTAATTATACCATAAAAATTATACAGTGCAAGACTCGAACACATCTTTTGTTATTTTTTTTAATTTTATGGAAATTAAAAGGGTCATTATAGTAATAAAATATCAAAATATTACTATATTCATTGACTATTAAAATCGCTTATTTACAACGTTTTGTAATTGTTGTATATACAAATATAGGATAAAAAAAACAGCTGCCATTTAGCAGCTGTTTGATTTAGAATTGATAATCATCTAAGAATGGATTTTCATCGAGTTGTTCTTGTTCGAAGATTTCTTCTTCATCCTCAGGAGTTGGACGTTCGTACTCGAATTTCGTATCGCGTAAGATACCAGTACCTGCAGGGATTAATCCTCCGATGATAACATTTTCTTTCAATCCGACTAAGTCATCGACTTTACCGCGGATCGATGCATCGGTAAGGACACGTGTTGTTTCCTGGAAGGATGCTGCACTTAAGAATGATTCACTACGTAAGCTTGCTCGAGTAATACCGAGTAATGCTGGACGACCAATAGCTGGACGTTTACGCGCTTTTAGTGCTTCTGCATTTGCTTCTTTGAACTCACGAATCGATACTTGTGCTCCCGGTAATAACATTGTGTCTCCTTCAAGGACGACATTGATACGACGCATCATTTGGTGAATGATTACTTCAATGTGTTTATCGGAAATTTCAATGCTTTGAGCCCGGTATACTTTTTGTACTTCACTGAGTAAGTACTGTTGTACCGTTTCTGCATCGGTTGCTTTTAAATATTGTTTTGGATCAATCGATCCATCCGTAATTTTGGTTCCAGCACGAACATCTTGTCCTTCTTCCACGAGTAATGTAACTCCACTATTGGTTTCATAGACGTGTTTTTCCATGCCGTTTTCTACTGTTACTTTATAGCGTTCTTCAACGATTTCAATATCTGAAATGGTTCCATCAATTTCGCTGATAACGGCTTTTCCTTTTGGTGTTCGGGCTTCAAATAACTCTTGAATCCGAGGAAGACCTTGGGTGATATCGGCACCCGCAACCCCACCAGTATGGAAGGTACGCATTGTCAGCTGAGTACCAGGTTCACCAATCGATTGGGCGGCGATGGTACCAATGCTTTCACCAACTTCAACTTTTTCACCCGTTGATAGGTTTTGACCGTAACATTTTTTACAAATACCTTGCTCGCTATCACAGGTTAATACGCTGCGGATTTTGAGTTCGGTAATGCCAGCATCGACAATCCGTCGTGCAATGTCATCGGTGATGTACCCATCTTTGGCGATAATCACTTCGCCTGTTTCTGGATGGATTGCAGATTGAGCAGTATAACGACCGATCAAACGGTCTAAGAATGGAACAATTTCTTTTCCATCACTATGTACAATTTCACGAATTGTCGTACCGTTGTCGGTACCACAATCGTCTTCGGTAATAACAAGATCTTGCGATACATCAACCAAACGACGGGTTAGGTATCCTGAGTCAGCGGTTTTTAACGCGGTATCGGTAGAACCTTTCCGCGCCCCATGGGTCGAGATAAAGAACTCACTCATGGTTAATCCTTCGATAAACGAGGATTTAACCGGTAACTCGATGGTTGATTTGATTCCTGCTTTGATATTGTATGCGGTGTTCAATCCTTCGCGTTTGGTATTTGCCATCGATCCCCGAATCCCAGCTAACTGGGTGAAGTTTGAGGCGTTACCACGAGCTCCAGAGTCGCTCATCATATAGATATGGTTATCGCTTGTTAATTCGTCCATTAATCCTTTTTGAATCCGGGCTTTTACATCGGCCCATTCTTTAATAACGAGTTTATAGCGCTCGTAATCCGTTAATAGACCCATTTCATATTGCATGTATAATTGATTGACAATTGCTTGAGTTTTCTCGACTTCATCATGTTTTTTCGAATAGACTTTAACATCGGATGCACTTACAGTGATACCAGCTTGGGTCGAGAATTTAAAGCCAAGATTTTTCAGTTTATCCAACATTTTTGAGGTCTCATTGATTTTGTAGACATTGAATACCTCAGCAATGATATTGGATAAGAATCCTTTTTTAAATGGTGGGACAAGCGGTTGATTTTGGATGTACTCCTTAACCGAGACACCTTTTGGTACAAAGTACTTGTCCGGTGTAATGTATCGCTCTTCACCCGTTTCAGGATCGACTTGTTTTTGTAAGTTCGTTAATGTCGGTTCATTTAGGTACGCAAACTCTTCAGGTAAAATACTATTGAAGTACAACTTACCGTAGGTTGTTACTAAATACCCATTGCGTTGTTCTTCAGTAAGTGGTGCATTCCCAAGGGCGCTACCACGCATCGCAATTCGCGTATGTAATGTAATTTGTTTGTTTTCAAAGGCTAAGGTTACCTCATCCACACGTCCAAATACACGTCCTTCACCAATTTCTCCGGCTTTTTCCAAGGTGAGGTAATAGTTCCCTAGTACCATGTCTTGAGACGGTGTAACAATTGGTTTTCCATCTTTAGGGTTCAAGATGTTGTTGGATGCAAGCATCAATACCCGTGCTTCCGCTTGAGCTTCTTCACTTAACGGAACATGAACGGCCATTTGATCCCCATCGAAGTCGGCGTTAAACGCAGTGGTTACGAGTGGGTGCAATCGGATGGCTTTTCCTTCAACCAGTTTTGGTTCAAAGGCTTGAATCCCAAGGCGGTGAAGGGTAGGTGCACGGTTTAATAGAACCGGATGTTCACTGATGACGTCTTCTAAGACATCCCAGATACGATCATCTTTTAAGGTATCTACCAAGCGTTTTGCACTTTTGATATTCGACGCGATTTCGCGTTCGATTAACTCTTTAATAACGAATGGTTTGAATAGGGTTACCGCCATTTCTTTTGGTAATCCACATTGATACATTTCAAGGTCTGGTCCAACAACGATTACGGAACGTCCAGAATAATCGACACGTTTCCCTAGTAAGTTTTGACGGAAACGACCTTGTTTCCCACGTAATAAATCACTTAATGATTTTAAGGGACGGTTTTTCTCAACCACTTTACGTCCACGTTTGGAGTTATCAATTAAGGCGTCAACCGCTTCTTGTAACATCCGTTTCTCGTTTTTGGTGATTAAATGTGGCGCATTTTGTTCAAATTGACGTTTTAATCGGTTATTCCGGTTTAAAATCCGACGGTACAGGTCATTTAAGTCGGTTGTCGCAAAGCGACCACCATCTAACTGAACCATTGGTCGTAATTCAGGAGGAATAACAGGTAGGACATCTAAAACCATCCATTCTGGTTTGTTGTCGGATTGTAAAATCGCCTCAACAACGCTTAACCGTTTGATGATTTTTTGACGTTTTTGTTTCGATGAATTGGGTAGATTTTTACGTAAGATCATACTTTCGCGTTTTAAATCCAACCGTTTTAATAATGTTTTTACAGCTTCAGCACCCGATTGGGCTTTGAAGCGGCTACCGTATTCCATGTATTTTACGGAATATTCGGCTTCACTTAAGATTTGTTTGTATTGTAAGTCGGTATCCCCAGGATCGGTGACGATGTAACTGGCAAGATAGACAACTTCTTCTAAATCTTTTGCTTTTAAGTCCAATAACGTTGCAAGACGCGAAGGACTATTGCGTAAGTACCATGTATGAACGACGGGAGCAGCAAGTTCGATGTGTCCCATCCGTTCACGACGGACTTTACTTTCAGTTATTTCAACACCACAAACAGGACATTTTTTCCCGGTGTGGCTACTGCGTTTTGATTTGTTGCTACAAGCACATTGGTAATCTTTGGTAGGACCGAAGATGACTTCACAAAACAGACCGTCTTTTTCTGGCTTCAATGTACGGTAGTTGATTGTTTCATGCTTCTTCACTTCACCAAAGGACCAACCGCGGATCTCTTCTGGAGATGCTAGGCGGATTTTATAATGTGAAAAACGTTGACTCATGTCATCACCCTACTTTCTACGAATTGAAGCCATATTTAGAAATATAGTCTTCTCCATCTTCATTTACTAAGCTTTTGTTTGCTTCATTGACACCGGTCTCTTTGTTGATTAACTCAACGTAGATTCCAAGTGATTGCAGTTCACGTGTTAAGACGCGGAAGGATTCTGGTAGACTTGGTTGTGGAATGCTCTTACCATCGACGATGGCACGGAATACTTTGTTCCGTCCGATTAAGTCATCGGACTTCACGGTAAGCATTTCTTGAAGCGCGTATGCAGCACCATAAGCTTCTAGTGCCCACACTTCCATTTCTCCGAAACGTTGTCCACCGTTTTGAGCTTTACCACCCATTGGTTGTTGGGTAACTAAAGTATATGGTCCAACGCTACGAGCATGGAGTTTATCATCCACCATGTGGTCTAGTTTAATCATGTACATAACACCAACGGATATATCATTATCAAACTTGTCTCCTGTTTGTCCTGAATACAAGCTTTGTTTTCCGGTTGGGCGCATTCCTGCTTCTTCCATGATTTCAGCTAAATCACTATTTTTAACGCCGTCAAATACCGGAGTAGCGACGTGAACACCTAAGCGTTTCGCAGCCATTCCTAAGTGAATCTCAAGAACCTGCCCAATGTTCATCCGTGATGGTACCCCAAGTGGGTTCAACATGATGTCAATTGGTGTTCCGTCTTCCATGTATGGCATATCTTCCACAGGAAGGATTTTCGAGATAACCCCTTTGTTCCCATGTCGACCGGCCATTTTGTCACCTTCATTGATTTTACGTTTTTGAACAATGAAGATTCGCACAACTTCATTTACCCCTGGTGGCAGTTCGTCACCATTGGCACGACTGAAGTATTTAACACTTTGAACAATACCGCCACCACCATGTGGTACTTTTAAGGAGGTGTCACGCACTTCACGTGATTTCTCCCCAAAGATGGCGAGTAATAATTTGTCTTCTGGGGTTGGATCGGTAACACCTTTTGGTGTAACTTTACCAACGAGAATATCACCCTCGAATACTTCCGCACCGGGGATAATAATTCCTTTTTCATCTAAGTAACGACGACCTTCTTCACTGACGTGAGGAATTTCGCGTGTAATTTCTTCTTTTCCAAGTTTGGTGTCGCGTGCTTCGAGTTCATATTTTTCAATGTGAATCGAGGTATATATGTCTTCTTTCACCAAGCGTTCTGACATAATGATCGCATCTTCATAGTTGTACCCATTCCAGGTCATGAAAGCAACGACAACGTTACGTCCTAACGCAAGTTCACCTTGGTCCATCGATGGACCATCGGTGATGGTATCACTGGCTTTGATTATATCGCCAACAGCGACGATTGGTGTTTGATTGATACAAGTACCTTGGTTTGAACGTTGGAATTTGTACATACTATAAACATCCAATTCACCGGTTTCACGACGAATCTTAATCACGTTTGAATCGACATATTCAACCACACCATCATGGGTAGCTACAAGAGCACTACCACTATCATGAGCAGCTTTAAACTCAATTCCAGTACCCACAAATGGTGCTTCGGGACGAAGTAGTGGAATTGCTTGGCGTTGCATGTTTGCACCCATTAATGCCCGGTTGGCATCATCGTGTTCTAAGAATGGGATACAAGCCGTACTAATCGATACAATCTGTTTTGGTGAAACGTCCATTAACTCCAGTTCCACTTTCGGGAACATTTTGGTTTCCCCTTGATGACGTGCAACAACACTTTCAGGGATGACTTTCATGTCATCGCCAACAATGGTGTTTCCTTGAGCGATGACGAAGCGTTCTTCTTCATCGGCGGACAAGTAGACCATTTCATCGGTTACGGTTGCTTCCCCTTTGTCATTGACATCCACTTTGAGATATGGGGTTTCCATAAATCCATATTTATTGACTTTTACGTAACTTGCCAAACTATTGATCAATCCGATGTTTTGTCCCTCAGGTGTTTCAATTGGACAAATACGTCCGTAGTGAGAGTTGTGAACGTCACGTACTTCAAATCCAGCACGGTCACGGGTTAATCCACCAGGACCAAGGGCACTGATCCGACGTTTGTGTGTCAATTCATCGAGTGGGTTCGTTTGTGCCATAAATTGGGATAACTGTGAGCTCCCAAAGAATTCTTTTAAGCTTGATGTTAAGGGACGAATGTTAATCAATTTCTGTGGTGTAATTTCATCAGGTTCTTTGGTGGACATCCGATCTTTAACATTTTTCTCCATTTTGGTTAGACCAATTCGGAATTGGTTTTTCAGTAATTCACCGATTAATCGCAAACGACGGTTTCCAAGATGATCGATATCATCCAAGGATCCAACGCGATCAAATAGATTTAAGTAGTAGGAAATACTGGCGACAATGTCTGATGGGACAATGTGAACAACATCCTCGTACGAGTTATTCCCAATGACTTTCACGACGATGTCTTCGTCATTTTCGTCTTTACTGAAGATTTCGAGTACTTGAATCTCAGCTAATTCAAAATAGATGTTTTCATTATCAAAGATGTTTTCAAATGCGGCTTTTACTTCTTTGACATGTGGTTTACCAAATTGTTCGGTAAAGATTTTTTCCGTCATTCCTTTGGACTCTAGGTACATGTTGTAGTACGTCGTCCACTCTTGGTATTCCTGGGATTTGATTTCATTGAGTAACGCTTCATCTGACATAAAGCTAAAGAGATCGTCATTCCCAACATGAACACCGCGGAATGCGGCTAGTTGTGTTTCAAAATCATATTCCAAATCGTAGGCACCTACACCGTATACTTTTTGAGTAAACAAGTGACGGTAGTCTTTTAATAGTTCAACGACTTTACGATTGATAAAGGTATTTTTTTCAACGATGATTTCACCGGTATCAGGATCGACTAAATCATAGGCTAGTCGTTTCCCATGAACACGGTTTAAGACATCGAGTTTTTTGTTTATTTTAAAGCGTCCAACTTCCGCTAAGTCGTAGCGTTTCGCATCAAATAAGCGACTCATCAAGAACGATTTCGCACCATCGATTGTTGCGGTTTCACCTTGACGTAGTTTCGAATAGACTTCCTTGATGGCTTCGCCAGAATCGTTGGTTGGATCTTTTGCTAATGTCAACGACAAAAGCTCGCTGTCACCATAGGTTTCAACGATTTGTTCACTACTGGAAAATCCTAATGCACGGAGTAATGTGGTGAGGGGGATTTTTTTACTTCTGTCCAATTTTACAAAGAGGACATTTTTCGATCCCATTTCGTACTCAAGCCAAGCTCCACGAGTTGGGATTACTTGTCCTAAATACTTGCTTTTTAGGGTTTTCTTATCAATGTTTTCCGAGAAGAATACACCCGCACTACGGACGATTTGCGACACGATAACCCGTTCACTACCGTTGATAATAAAACTACCGGTAGGTGTCATCATAGGGAAATCACCCATAAAGATTTTCTGTTGTTTAATTTCGCCAGTTTCTTTATTGACGAGTTTGACGTTTACTCGCAGTGGTCGTGAATAGGTCATATCTTTGATTTTGGATTCATTGATATCGTATTTCTCTGGACTAAGTTCATAATCCTCAAAATACATTTCAATTTCTTCCGTAAAGTTCTGAATCGGTGATATGTCGCGGAATAACTCCGCTAACCCTTTTTCTATAAACCATTTAAATGATTCTGTTTGTACTTTGATTAAGTCTGGAAGTTCCACATTCGACTTGACTCGCGAGTAGTTTCGTCGATCGCGGACTTTCCCGTATTTTACGATTTTATAACCCACAAAATTCACCCCATTTTTCTTGATAAAACAGTACAAAAAACGCAAAAATGCGCATCTTTTGGCAATTTAATATAATAACATAATTCTGTCAACTCGTCAATCACTTTTTACAAGTAATGACGTAGAAGCCTTTGTCTTTGCCAAGTACTTCAACGCTTGAATAGATGGTTTCAACATAATGTAGGGCACTCTTCGCACCGTGCTTTTTATTGATGACAAACACGAACGAACCGCCCGGATGTAGATGATGTACGGCACCGGATAATAATTGATATAATTTTTCTTTACCAACGCGGATTGGTGGATTGCTGACGATTAGATCATACGATCGATTGACATCATTAAATCCATCACTGTAAAAGACTGTAGCTATCGCATCGTTTTGCTTGATGTTCGTTGTAGCAAGCGATAGTGCTCGTTCATTGACATCAACCATGTCGACTTCAAGTCCAAATACCCGATGCAATACAAGTCCAATCGGTCCATAACCACACCCAAGATCAAGTGCCGTTTTAGCGGTGGCTTCAACCTTGAGATGGTTTAGTAATACAGCTGTTCCTCTGTCGAGGGAATCCTTGCTGAACACCCCGTGATCGGTGGTGCAAGAAAAATCGGTGTCATGAACACGAAAAGCAATCACTTGTGGATTGCTTTTTAGTGTTTTATCATTGTTCGTAAAGTAGTGTGACATCACATCATCCTCACGTTCTGTAAATAGGCAAAAACCTGAGCCGAAACTCAGGTTGTGTTGGAAAGCTTAATTATTTAACAGATACAACTGCTCCTGCTTCTTCTAATTGAGCTTTAAGTTCTTCTGCTTCTTCTGGTTTGATGTTTTCTTTGATTGGTGCAGGTGCACTATCAACTAAAGCTTTTGCTTCTTTTAATCCTAAACCAGTGATTGCGCGTACTGCTTTGATAACTGGAATTTTGCTTGTTCCAGGATTTTCTAATGTAACAGTAACTTCGCTTGGTCCTTCATCCGCTGCTGCTGCACCAGGTGCTGCGACTGCGACTGCGCTTGGATCAACACCAAACTCTTCTTTCATTAAATCAACTAAGTCTTTCAACTCTAATAACGTTTTTTCTTTCAACGCTTCAATAATTTCTTGGTTTGTTAATGCCATGATTGATTCCTCCTAAATTATTCTTGTGGACTTTCTAATTCTTGTGGACTTTCCATTTCTTGAGCCATTAAGTCTAACGCGATTGCAACCTCTTTAATAGGTTGTAAGATTCCAGATGCAATCATTGTGAGTAATGTCTCTCTTGATGGGATGGTTGCGATAACATTGATGTTTTCATTGTCCATGTACTCGCCATCGACGACCCCAACTTTTAATTCCAATGCTTTGTTTTGTAGTGCAAAGTCATAAATAACTTTTGCTGCAGAAACACTATCTTCGTGACTGAATGCGACGGCGTTTGGTCCAACCAATGCGTCTTCCAACTCGTTAAATCCAAGTTCGGAAGCTGCGCGGCGGGTAATGTTGTTCTTGATGACAGCCATTTCACATCCATTTTCACGCAATTCACGACGTAATCGTGTTACTTGTTCAACGGTTAATCCGCTATAATCAACGATAACGAAACTATTTGCCGTTTTCATCCGTTCAACCAATGCTTCTACTTCTAGTTTTTTACGTTCGATTGCTTTTACTGACACTCTCTTCACCTCCAACATGCTGTGTGAGTGTTTTTTATAAATAAAAACCTCCTATGTCATCGACAAAAGAGGTAGATCATTCATTCCTACTTTTGATCTCGTTGGGATATTAAGCATCTTGGCACCCAAGTCTTCGACATAAAGTTTTTATTTGATTGTTTGTGTGGTCCTACATTATCGTCTCTGAATCGACTTTAATACCAGGACCCATTGTTGATGCGATTGATACGTTTTGTACAAACACACCTTTAACGGTTGATGGTCTCAGTTTCACTAGTGTGTCGTAGATTACGCGGATATTTTCTTGTAACTTTTTGGTTTCAAATGATACTTTACCAACGGTTACGTGAATGTTTCCTACTTTATCAACACGATAGTTCACTTTACCAGCTTTAATTTCTGTAACTGCTTTTTCTACATCCATTGTTACCGTCCCTGTTTTCGGGTTTGGCATTAAGCCACGAGGACCAAGTACGCGTCCTAAACGTCCGATTTTTGACATCATGTCTGGGGTTGCAACAACTGTATCAAATCCCAGCCAACCTTTTTGGATTTTTTCGACGTATTCGTCGTCTCCAACAAAGTCAGCACCTGCTGCTTCAGCTTCTTTTGCTTTATCACCTTGTGCAAATACCAACACGGTTTTGGTTTTACCCGTACCATGTGGAAGTACAACGGCTCCACGTAAGTTTTGTTCAGCTTTACGAGGATCTAAGTTTAGGCGAATCGCAAATTCTACGGATGCATCAAATTTCTCGAATGATACTTTTTTCAGTAATTCAACTGCTTCAACTAAATCATATTTTTTTGCTTCAATTTGAGCAGCGGCAGCTAAGAATTTTTTTCCTTTTTTAGCCATTTGATTTACCTCCTAAATGTGGTCTAACGGAATCTCCTCCCACAAATAGTTGTCTATAATACAACTAATTGCTAGTCCTTAATTGTGATTCCCATGTTTCGTGCAGAACCGGCAATAATGTTCATTGCTGCTTCAATGTCATTTGCATTCAAGTCCGGCATTTTAATCTCTGCAATTTCTTGTAATTGAGCTTTAGTGATTGAACCTACTTTTTCCAATAATGGATTCCCTGCACCTTTTTCAACACCTGCCGCTTTTTTCAATAAGTCGCTGGCTGGTGGTGTTTTGGTGATGAACGTAAATGTCCGATCATCGTACACTGTAATAACAACAGGAATAATGTTCCCCATTTGTTCCTTGGTTGCTTCGTTGAATTTCAAGCAAAATTCTTGAATATTCACACCTGCTTGACCTAATGCTGGACCAACTGGTGGAGCTGGATTTGCACGTCCTGCTGGGATTTGCAGTTTTACAAGAGTCTTAATTTCTTTAGCCACGAAAGACACCTCCTCTTTTTTCGTGATGTGGTTAACAGATACGGTGTATCCTCCCACTCAAAAAATAGCATGGCACACTGCATGCCACGCTATTATATAATATATCTATATTGTTGTCAAGAATTTTCACTACAGCTTTTGAATATCGTCAAACGATAATTCAACCGGTGTTTGGCGACCAAACATATCGACCAACACCGTTACTTCTTGTTTCTCTTCATCAATGCTATCAATGGTACCAACTTGATCCCGGAATGGACCGGTAGCAACCCGTACTTTTTCATTGAGTGCCAGATCAATTTTGGTTACTTCCATCAAGCCGCATTTCTTCAGAATTGGATTGATTTCATCAGGAGGAAGTGGAACTGGTTTCGTACCGCCACCACTACTTCCAAGGAACCCTGTAACTCCAGGTGTGTTCCGTACAACAAACCATGAATCATCGGTTACAATCATTTCGACAAAGACATAACCAGGAAAGATTTTAACAATTTTCTCCTTTAACGTCCCGTCGTTTTTCCGCTCTTGGCGAATTTCTTCAGGAATCATGACTTGGAAAATCTTGTCCTCCATTTGCATTGATTCAATCCGGCGTTCCAAATTCAGCTTAACCGAATTTTCATACCCCGAATAGGTTTGAACGATATACCATCTACGTTCGCCTTCCATGCTATGCCCCTAATTCAGTAATCCATTGGAACAATCTGCGTAGTGGCCAGTCCACTATGAGGAAGAATGCAGATAAAATGATAATGAATCCAAATACTCGTGCGGAATGGTTTAAAATTGTTTTGCGATTGGGCCAAGTCACTTTTTTCATTTCTGCGAAACTTGGAACAAAGAATGGCCAGATTGCCATAAACAACGATACCACACCAATGACGATAACAACAATGGTAAAGATGATTCGCTTCGTTTCTGAATTGAAAATCCACCAATCTGTTAAACGAATTTCAAGCAATGCTTGGGTTGGATTCAAAATACCTTGCAATAAGTAGACACCTAAAATGATAACCAATGCCCCTAACACACCAAGTAAGATGCGTTCAAACGGGTATTCTTTACGTAAGATTTCCAAGACTCTGCTTGGTTTTTTGTCTGGGATTTGTAGTTTTGCCATAGTTAATCTCTCCTATTTACTCTCTTTGTGCAATGTATGCTTATCGCACCGTTTGCAATATTTTTTAACTTCTAATCTTGTTTGTTTATCCTTATTTTTATATGCCGTGTAATTGCGGGATAAACACTCTTCACAAATTAGAATAACTTTTTGTCTCATAATTATCAACTCTCTTGCAAATATACAATTTACCAAATTTGGACTTCTTTGTCAAGTTAGTTGTGAAAATGCTGCTTAATTTTTTGTTTTGCTCGGTGTAATGAATTGTATATTGTCTTATTTGGCAGATCACACTCTTGACTAATGAAGGAAATGCTGTAATTTTGAAGTTCTCTTAAAGTATACACTACAAACTCTTTTTTCGTAAGAATTTTCTTGATTTCATGCAAATATAACTCGTAATACGCCGAGTGATGATCACCATTGTGATTATGTTCATAAATAAACAACTCATTACTTCTAAAAATCTCACCCCGGCGAACACGCTTTGTGACAATGGTTATGAACCGTCGTTCAAGATTCAACATGAAGTAATTTGTAAAAGTCTTATTCTCTTTCTGGTCAAACGTCTGAATCGATTTGTATAAAATCATATATCCTTCTTGTAACATATCATCGTAATCATACCATAGGTTGAACTTTGAAATCTTTTTCGAAATCAGGTTTTTGTATTTCTCAAACATAAGTTCTAATGCATCGTGATTACCCTCGCGTATTTCATGGATAATCTCATAGTCATTATGTTTGATATACAACCTTACTCACCCTTTCTTCGAAACACCTCATACAAAACCAGCGCAGCACTAACGCTAGCGTTTAAACTGTTCACGTGACCATTCATTGGAATCTTAACAATATAGTCGCAATGATCCCGAATCAAGCGGCTCATTCCCCGGCCTTCACTACCAATCACGATACAGAGATCGGTCTCGACTTGAATGTCGTGAATTGTCTCGTTTGTATTCATGTCAGTACCGACAACCCAGAAGCCGTTTTCTTTCAATGTTAAGATGGTCTGATGCAGGTTGGTAACCGAGATAACATCGACATGTTCTATAGCTCCTGTTGACACTTTAGCGACTGCAGTGGTCAACTGTACCGACCGCTTTTTAGGAATAATAATTCCGTCGACATTAAAGGCATCTGCACTCCGCAAAATCGCTCCTAAATTATGGGGATCTTCAAGACCATCCAACATCACAAACACTTTCTGATTCTTCGGTTTTGCCAAAGCCTCTTCCAATGTAAGATAGGTATAATCCTCAATTTTAGCACCTACACCTTGATGATTCGGTGGCAATGTTTCATTAATCGTTTGTTTATTCATGAACGTAAATGGAATATTGTTTTCACGAGCAAGTTTCAAGATCTCCCGATTGGTATGATCTTGAATGTAGATTTCATAAACGGTTCGTCCGACACGAATCGCTTCCATAATGGTGTTTTTACCAGTAATAATCGTTGCCATATTGTCACGTCCTTTACTAGATATATTGTACCATAAATATGCTCCATCTCCTATTGAGAAATATCAAAATGTATTGCTCTAATTGGCATCAATTTGTATAATGATTGTATACGAGAGGGTGATGCATTTGGATACCTATACCGCAAAGCGTATATTGGATGGAAATATGACAAAAACAATTGGTTGTACCGATATCGGTATCGTTGGTTATATAGCCTCCATTGGTGCGTATTTATTACGGAATAAAACAATTAAATCAGTCGACTTAATCATGAGCGATGAACTGTACAAAAACAGTGTCAATGTTGGGGTTCCCGGATTACGTAAGAGTGGTCTTAATAAAGCCTTAGCACTTGGAATCCTATTAAAAAACCCCAACAAGCAACTCAGCGTTTTTGAAAGTGTCACCCATGATGATATCGATCAAATAGAAGCGTTATTGGATCGCATTGATGTCTCGATAACTCATCGCAAGTTCGATGATACGGTTCTATACGAAGAACTATACATCACCTCTGTCGAAGGGGATCATGTTCGAATTGTCATCAAGGATTTTTACGACAATGTGGTACGTGTTACCCGGAATGGTGAAGTATTAAAAGAGTTCGAAAAGGATGCCTTGATTGGACGTGTCAACAAATATCGAATCCATAATTACGATGAGATACTAGACTTCGTCGAAGCCGGTGATTTTGACGATTTGGAAGAATTGTTTCGTATTGCCACAGAACAATACAACTCCGCTCGGGAAGAAATTACCAAAGAAGGTGGCAATTACCTTGTCGAGGACTTGCCAGAAGCTCAAAAAACGTGTTTATATGACCTTTCCAACTTCTTGCGTAAACACATTACAGTACCCTCACGAAAACGAATGCAAGGGGATATTTACACCGTATATGGTGTTGCTGGCTCAGGTAACCTTGGGATTGGTACATTGGTTACGCCGTTATTTCTCAGTGATGCCTTCAACCTGAACGAATATGAAACCAAGCAAGTCATCGTATTATCATTCCTAACAAGTGTCTATGTTAAACAGGAAATGAGCGTTGTTACGGTATTATGTGGTACCGGACACGCAACCGGATGTAGTAGTGCCGCAACCACCACTTATGTGAAAGGTGGATCACGTGAACAAATCAAACAGTCGATCAATATGTATCTCGCCAGTTCGATGGGTGTCGTCTGTGACGGAGCCAAAGTATCTTGTACGTATAAAGTATCCTTTGCAGCCATGAACGGAATGATTGCTGGAAAAACCGTCCTGGACCATCCCAATACCTGTGATGGTATTGGATTAAACCGGCTCAGTGTCGATGAAACAATCCGGAATGTCGGTATTCTAAACAACGATATTTTAAGCAATGCAAACAAGGGAATTATCGATTTAATTTAGAAATCGATGATTCTTTTTTTTGAGGATTATAAATCACTTGATATTCCCATTTAAATCTATTGTTCTAGTGGTTAAAAAATGATATAATACCACTTGTAACCGTTAAAATGCGTACTCTAATTATTTTTCTAGCTTTGGGAGGAACCACCATGATTAAACGCAATCAAGACTATATATCAAAATTCTTAGTGATTCTGGCAATCATCATATTTCTGGATGTGATGAACGTCATTATGAACTTGTACATCAATGTCAATGACGAACTGGGCATCAATGTTGTGGATATGTTATTTATCATTAAACTCATCGGTTCAATCAGTCTCTTTGCCGTATTGTTACGATGGGCCAGTAACAAGGATAACACGCTTCAAAAACAACAACTTGTCATTCATACCATCTATGTGATATTGGTTTCGATGTTCTATTTCTTCATTATGTACTTATTCAAGTATTCCATCATCTTAAACGCCATGGATATCTTACGAAATAAAATGATCGATGGAAACCCCGCTACTTTATTAAACTTTGCGATTTATACTTACAACACATTGAAATTTGTCAAGAGCTCCTATCAAGGATTTAATTCCGAGTTTATTCTCATGTTACAAATTGTCTTCCTTGTCTGGCATTTACGCAATCTGATGACCCTCGATATCGAGGAGGAAGAAACTGAACATTATGACGATTTCTTGTTTGTTAGAGGTCATAAATTCGTTGCATTAGCAATGATTATCGTATCGTTCCTATCCATTAATATTTTCGAGTATATCTACGACCCCCTCGAAGCTGTGATGTTCTTGGTTTCATCGTTCATCTTTACAATTCAAATTCCCATATTCTTGTTTCTCAATCGGATTTGGGCAATGGATCGCAACCACACCTTACCAAGTGAATTCAAAACATTCTACAAAGTCGTTAATGTATTACTATACGTTACTGTAATCGGATTGGGAATCTACTTAGGAATTCAAGTAATCGCGCTCAGTCAAGGAAGTTTCAGTTATCGTTTCTTCATGAGTGTCGCTGGATTCATCACTTCATTCTATATGTTGCTATCTGTGAATAAGATTCGTAGTTTAATCGTCTAAGACAACCGCTGGTTGTCTTTTTTTTATCAAAAAAAACACCCAACAATGTGTTGGGTGTTTCGTTTATACCATCGATTTAATTTCGTCAATATGGTACGTATAATACAAACTGGGCGAATAGGTATCCGAATATTCCATAACCGCATAGGTATTGTCTAGAATGCCAATATTCACAGTCGAAATGACATTGTGACGGGTACGGATGAAGATGATTTCCGCGAGTTGTTTTTTCGTCGTTTCATCCAAGGTGTCAATGTGTTTGATTTGGGTAATCAACAAACGATTTACCTTGATTTTTTGGTTGAGTAATGAATCTTTCAATCGATTGATTTCATCATTGTATTCATCCACGTAAAACTCGGGTTCATCCTTGTTCAAATAGATCACCACTTCAAGGATATTCATCGCCAGCATTTTCTTTATTGTATCGTGTTTAACACGATAGAAGAATGCGTGACGTTGATCGCGTTTATGCAACTTGTAGTCGTGTTGTTTTAAGTACGCCGTTAGTTGGCTTAAATCATGCATGCGCGTCACTTGTAATGGTTCACCTTGCTGTTCGTAAATACGATGCAAATACGACAAGTTCATGAAGTATGTCAGACGATCGCTGGCATACGATGTCACAAAAATCGTTAGTAAGAAAAAGACAAATGTTAATGTTACAATCAGGTTTCCACCATCGGTCGCGATATAGCCATAAATGAGAAGTCCAATTCCACCTAAGAAGTATACTGTGTATGCTAGAATGGTTTTCAAAAAGGCACGATGAATCTGTTTGATCATGATGGATAATCCCATTGCATCGCAAAGTAAATCGATGCAACAATGAGCAGGGCAGCCGCAATCATAATTTCTAAGTATACGGTATCTCGCACATCCCTTTTTTTGTACATTATATAATCACTCAAACTGGGAAAGCGTTTCTTAAAATCTCCGCTTACAACTGATCGGAATGAGTATTGGAAGCCATAGAAGAACTGTCCCGTATTGAGGTGCGCCATCAGTCCTGGGAAGAACCCAAGCACACCGACAATGAACAGTGAATTCGATAATGCATCAACATCACCAAACTCTTTGCTAAATCCACGGATAAAGACGATGTAATGAACCAATAGGAAGACGAGTACCAGGAGTACAAGAATAATGATAAAACGACCGAGTTTCATTATTATTTCTTGTTCGCCTTAATTCGAGCTTGATATTCTTCAAACTCTTTGGTATTACATAAGACAACATGCCCTGGTTCTACTTCACGCAAAGTTGGTCCTTCCACGGAATAATCATGTTGTTTCATTGGATTATATCGTTTAATTTCGCCCCGTGCTTGTTCGTATAATGGGTCCGGATGAGGAATCGAATCAATTAACGACAGGGTGTATGGGTGAAGTGGGTTATCAAAGATTTTGTCTTTGTCCCCAATTTCCACAATTTTACCAAAGTACATAACCGCAACACGATCACTGAAGTATTTAACAACCGATAAATCATGTGCGATAAATAGGATGGTTACCCCAAAGTTTTCACGTAGATCGTTCAACAAGTTGATAACTTGTGCCCGAATCGATACATCAAGCGCACTGATTGGCTCATCAGCAATGATAAAGGATGGATTCGCAACAAGTGCGCGTGCAATCCCAATCCGTTGCCGTTGCCCACCAGAGAACTCATGCGGATAACGAGCTGCATGTTCCGGAACCAACCCAACTATTTTGAGTGATTCTTTGACACGACGATCGATTTCAGCTTCATCTTTTTCACCGTTGATTCGAAGTCCTTCGGCAATAATTTCCTTAACTGTCATCCGTGGATTCAAGGATGCAATCGGGTCTTGGAAAATCATTTGCATACGACGCATTAAGTCTTTGTTCCGACGTAAAATACGACGGCGTTCAATATGTTTAACGCGTTTGATCCGTATTTCATTTAAACGAACTTCTTTTTTGGTGCTTACCAAATTATTTTTGGCTTTTTTAACTTCTTCCTTCAACTCTTTATTCGTAGGATCCGCTTGTGCTTCAGCAGTTACTCGTTGTAACTCAAGTTCTGCTTCACCGACGCGTTTTTTCGCATCGTCAATTTTATCGTTGAATTCTTTCAAACGTTCTTGCACATCGGGTGAATCTTCCGTTAGAGCCTTGGCTTCTTTTTTCATTTCTGGAGTGACAACACGTTCAAACTTTTTGTCATAGATAACTTGTTTATAGTCTTCTCGTGAAATTTCTCCAGCTTTTAACATTTTTTTGGCTTCGCGTACATCCGCAATAATGCGTTGTCCGTGGAAAAATACATTCCCTCCGGTTGCGTTATACAACTTGATAATCGCCCGTCCGGTGGTTGTTTTCCCACAACCAGACTCACCTACAAGGGAGAATACTTCTCCTTTGTAGACACTGAAGGAAATATCGTCAACCGCTTTAACAACGATTTTCTTCTTTCCTCGTCCTGAGGTGAAATAATGTTTTAAATGTTCTACACGTAATATTTCATCGCCTATTTTAGCCATTATTTACTCACCTCTTTTTTTCCAACACGTTGATTGTATTTCGCAACCCGTTCGCGAATCACTTTTGGCATTTCAACTTTTGGTGCATCCGGGTGGAGCAACCATGTTGCTGCGTAGTGGGTATCGCTTACTTTAAAGTATGGGGGTTGTTCGAGAAAATCAATTTTCAGTGCATAGTGATTTCGATCCGCAAATGCATCCCCAACTGGTGGGAATAACATATCCGGAGGTGTTCCTGGAATAGAGATCAAACGATCGGTTGTATCCAGGTCCGGTACACTGGATAATAATGCCCATGTATAAGGGTGTTGTGGGTTATAGAAGATCTCTTCAGATGTTCCATATTCCACAATTTTACCAGCGTACATTACCGCAACACGGCTCGCCATATTCGCCACTACACCAAGGTCATGGGTAATAAAGATAACAGACAAGTCCCGTTCGGTTTTAATTTCTTTGATTAAGTTTAAGATTTGTTGCTGAATTGTAACGTCAAGTGCCGTGGTTGGCTCATCACAAATCAATAACTCAGGATTCGCGGTTAACGCAGTAGCGATAACGATCCGTTGTCGCATACCTCCAGAGAATTGGAAGGGGTATTGGTAGAAGCGTTTTTCCGCTTCAGGAATACCAACTTCAGTCATGATTTCAATTGCCCGTTCAAAGGCTTCTTTTTTCGTTACTTTAAACTGACGACGCAACTCTTCTTTAGCATCATCTACTTCATTGGATTTTGCTTTGAGTTGAGCTTTGTAGTCTTCTTTCACAGCAGTAATTTCATGTTGTTTTGCTTTATACGCGTCTTTTTGATCTTTCTTAAGCGCTTTAAGCTCTTGTTTTTTCGCTTTGAAAGCAGCTTTGAACTCGTGTGCTTCGGCATATTCGGCTTTTTTGTCTTTCAAGGCTTGAAGCTCAGCCGTTTTACTGTCAAGTGCATCTTTTTGTTCAGCAGCTAGCGCTTCAAGTTCTTTGGTTACACGTTCCGTTGTTTCTGCGAGCACTTTGGCATATTCGGCTTTAATGACTTCTAGTTCTTTCGCAACACGTTCTTGCGTTTCTTTGACTTTAGCTTGACCGCTTGCTCTGATTTCATCGTATTCTTTTTTAACGATGGCTTCCGCTTCCTTTTTCTTGTCTTGATAGACTTTCTTTAAACCAGGAACTTCTGCTTTTAAGTCAGCAATACGAGCTTTACGATCGGCTTTCAGTTCTTTGATTTGTTCCTTTTTCTCCTCTTTTGACAAGTCATCATTGACATTGATTTCATAGGCAAAGTCTTTGATTTCTTGTTTCAAGATTCGAATTTCTTCGATCAAGTTCAAATAATCATGATACTCTGTATGATACAAATCCAACTCTTTGTTACGGACGCGGTTCCCGTTAACAAGCATCGCTTCGGTAATTTGTTTCCCGATACGCATCGTCGGGTTCAAACTAGAGAGTGGATCTTGGAAGATCATCCCAATTTTGTTCCCTCGGATTTTATGGAAGTTGGCTTCGGATAATTTTGTTAAGTCTTGGTTGTTGTATAAAATTTCTCCTCCATCAATGATGGCGTTACGAGCGAGTATTCCCATGATGGCACGATTGGTAACAGATTTCCCACTACCAGACTCACCAACGATGGCAAGTGTTTCCCCTTTGTAAAGGTCAAAGGTAACGTCACGAACGGCGCGAACCAATCCATTTGGAGTCCGGAACGAAACACTTAAGTTCTTAACTTCTAATACTTTTTCTTTATTCATTAGTTACTACCTCGCAATTGTGGGTTGAGTGCGTCGCGCAACGCGTTCCCAAACATGTTAAATGTAATCATCAAAATCGATACAATGATCGTTGGATAGATGATGAGCCACAAGTTACCGGCCAAGATTTGAGTTTGTCCATCATTTAGGATAACCCCAATCGATGTACCTGTTAACTCGATAGGACCAATCGACAATTTTTGTCCATTCCCGATCCCAAATCCTAAGTATGACAAGTTAACTTCTAAGAAGATAACTGCTGGGATACTCAAGATAACACGAGTAACAATCGTTCCAAGAGCATTTGGTAAAATGTGTTTAAAGATAATCCGACGGTCGGTTGCACCCATTGTTCTCGCTGCGAGTACGTATTCACGTCCACGATAACGATAGAATTGAAGACGGGTGATTTTCGCAGCCCCGATCCAACCATCGTATACCATGAAGATATACAGCGCGAGGAATCCAGGACCGATGATAACCGTGATGATCGAAATCATCGTAATTTGTGGGAAACTTCCCCAAATATCGGTAAACCGTTCCATCAAGATATCGATTTGGCCACCATAGTATCCAGATATGGATCCCCAAATAATTCCGAAGAATATGTTGGTTAGTGCTGCCAAGAATCCAAGTAATAATGATGTTCGTAGACCCAACCAAATTAAACTGAATAGGTCTTTTCCACCAACATCAGTACCAAAGAGGAAGTATGGGATTTCATCAAATCCAAGGGCATACTGTCCGTCCATCATAACTTTATAGTCACGAATGGTTCTTGTTTCGGTTCCGATGATGGTTACACCGTCATCACCATAAATGTTAAATACACGATCATTTTCAATGTACTCTAATACTCTAGTAATTGGATACCCATCATCAAATGTCCAAGCGTTATCATCGTTTGGATTAATTTTGATGCTGTCTTCCATACCAGGATTTTCGGATAGAATACGGTCGTATTCTTTTCCTCCGATTTGCTGATAGACATCGTCAAATAAGGCTGAATATGCATCGTATACAAAACTTGCTACTAAGCGTTCTGCATTTTTACGAAGATACGTACCTTGTTCGGTTTCATCACTTACTGAAACTTGTTGAAAATTGGCTAATGTATATCCCGTATATTCACGGAACAACACTGGATCATCAACACCATTATCGTATTCTGTATAAATCGAATTCAATGAAATATACTTGTCGTTACTGCCTGCGGGATCATTCGACACAAAACGAACTGCAAACAATCCGTAAGCACCTTGACTGACATCAATTGTGGTGACGCCTGCAGTGTCTACTTCACCGATTTTTCTAATGAGGTCTGTATTGTCCCATGTGACTTTTACATCACCAATATAGTCGGTAATCATACCCACATACTCGACGGTTTCTTCGGTGACGATATCAACATAAGAGATTTCTTCTGTTGCCCCATTTTCTTTTTTAAGAACCATATAAATTTCTAAAGTTCCGCCGGAAATTTCATTAACATCAACGTAGATGGTCTCGTTCGAACTAAGTGTAATGTATGCGCGATCGGCAGCCGCAACAGAGTAATAACCAGCGTCAATACCCATTTCAACGGTCCCACCAACGTAATCAGGATGAATTTCAGAGCCAATGATAATGTAATTATCAAGTGTAGACATGTCAATAAAATCTTCATTAAACTCGAGTTCATTTGGCACACCTAGACCCGTTGTTTCTCTAATAGTATCGCGATCTACGGTAATATTTTTATAGAATTTTGTACCATCAAAAATACCCATGTCAGATAAGATTGGTACACGTGGTGGTAATAAGTCCAACGTAGAGTTGGTTTCACTATACAATTCTTCCGGGGTTAAAATCGGAACAATAATGGATAGTAAAATCATTGTAGCTAAAATGATGGTTGCAATAACATTGTATTTGTTTCGACCGAAACGAACCATTGCATCTTGGAAATAAGACAATTGTTTGGTCTTCAATTCAATGTCGCTAATCTTTTTATCATCTTCATTGACTAATGTAAAATAGTCTTTTGGAAAGTCTTGTTTAGCCATTATCGTTTCGCCCCCATTCTGATCCGTGGATCAATAATTCCGTAGGACAAGTCAACAATCAGCACAGCAAATAGTGCGATAACACTATAAAATGCACTTGAACTCATCAAAACGTTATAATCATAAGCTCCTTTTGTTAGTGCCCGTAAGGTAACGGAACCAACACCAGGAATGGCGTAGACTCGTTCTAAGATAAACGATCCACTAAGTAACCGTGCAAAAGACCCGATAATAATCGGTATCATTGGAACAAGTGAATTACGGATAGCATGACGCAATACCGCTTGTTGATGACTTAACCCTTTGGTTTTTGCCAATAAGACAAATTCACTCGTTAATACTTCCGATAACTCCGCACGTAACATCCGTGTAAATCCAGCAACGGCTGGTAAACCAGCAGCCACAACAGGGATGACGTAACCACGAGCTAGAGCCCAAAAATCAGACCGAGCAATGATCGGAAATAGCGATGGTAAGAAATTATCTAATTGGTAACTAAATAGAATTATCAGCAATAAGATAAAAACCAGCGCTGGTAATGATAGGAAAAAGATAATAAAAATCTGCATCAAGTTATCAATCAATGTATCTTTTTTAAGCGCTGCAATAATACCAAAAGTAAATCCAAGTGGAATATAAAATACCAAAATTAAGATATTTAACGAAAGTGTAAGAGGAATTCGCTCAGCAATAATATCAAATGCTGGTGTATTTGCTCGAATCTTCGTTGAATATCCCCAATCCCATTCAGTAATAACGTTTTTTAACCATTGTTGATACTGAATAACTGTTGGTACTCGATAAAACACTTTGGTTGTCGTTGAATCATTAATTGGGTTAAGTATAAATACCGTACGATTTAGTTCGTCTTCATACTCGACTTTGATTGATTCGACGATTTCAAGATCTTCATCGCTATCAGTGTAATACTCCCTTGTGTAATAGCCATCATAGACTTGTCGTTCAAGCCAAACGTCCCGTTCCTCAACTTTGGCAGGTGGATATTCTGGTGCTGTTTTCAACAAGACAAAGGTAATTGTCAATGTTGAAAAGAGAATAATGAAAATCCAGATCACCCGCTGAATAATGTAATTTCTCATAACTTCATCCTCACTTTAACAAAATAAAAAATTTCCAGTATTATAATTATACTATATATATATATTAAATACAATGATGTTGAATAAAAAAATTATGTACTAGTGATTCTTTATTTTGTGATTATTTTGAATGCCAAAACATTTATATTTAGTCGTTGGCGGGTAATTTTTATGTCATCAATAATAATTGATTTACTAGCACAATTGTAGTCGTCGTTGCAGCAATTTCTAAGGGTAAAAAAAGAACCCGTCAAGGTTCGTTTGATGATTGAACGACGGGTTCAATTTCATGTTATTTTTGTTCGGGTCAAGCTACAAGATTATCTTATAACCAAGCCCATCCAACGAAGTAATCTCCAATATGGAGTACAACATATGCATCGGATCCAGTATAGTTACCAGCCCATGTTACAGCATATACTTCCATATAATCAATTGGAGCACCAGTGTCATCAGCGATTTCTTGTAATGTGCTATATCCTAAACCACTTAGGTATGCATTTCCAGCAATAGCAGCATCATCAACTAATTGTCCATCAACACTTCCTAATGGGTATCCAGAATGAGCTTTAATTGCAGCTTCAGCATCGGTAAATAGTGCATATTCACCATCACCATATAATTCGAATCCACCATCATCTTCTTGAACAACATACAAGATGTTTCCACCATCAGCTGTAACAATAATTGTTGCAGTAACAGCATCTACTCCTGCATCAGCAGCTAGATTTTCCATTGTGTCTCCAAGGATGTATAGAGCAACGTTAGCTCCATCCATAGCGGAATCACGTGAAGTTCCAGCCATATCAAGATATGCATCAATCAATTCATCTTTTGAATCAAAGACAGATTGTAGTACACCATCTCGTACATATTTTTTGTTATTCAATGCTTGAACTAATGCGTTGTAGGACCATAATTCAAATACGGTATCACCATCAAGATTTACATAGGTAACAGGAATGTTAACACTGTGTGTATCGATACCCCAGTTTAGTGTAAATCCAGAAATGTTGTCATCTTGGAATACATCTAAGAATCCAGGTGCATCAAGTAATCCACCACTAATACCACCAATACCAAGGTCCATAGCAGCAACCATCATGTAATCATAATAGTTATTTGGGAACTCAACATCGTTTACATTGATTACAACGCGTACATAGTTAGCATCATCTACTAATAATGATTCGTATTGTTGTTTCAATTCAGCAACCATGTTTTGAGCACCTGTGTTACCACTTGAAGCATAGTATAAATCTAACGAAATAACAGTATAAGCTTCAGGAGTACCTGCGGTGTAGAATCCATCCGCAATACCACGAGCAACAGCACTTTCAAAGTATGCTACAGCAGCATCTGGTGAGTAACCATAAGTTCCTCCACCAAAGTCATCAAGAATTGCAGCTCCTTCTTCCGTACCACGTACAGAGATTCCACCTTCAGCATCTAAGAAATATGTAGATGCGAAATATGTGAATGCTGGTAAGTATGTTTTAACAACATTAACAGCAGCTTCGTAACGGTCGAATCCATAATACAATGCTTTACGCATTTCTAAGTATTGAAGGATTGGTTCTGGTACATAATCATCCGCAATACCACTACCTGGATGGTCAGCGATATATTGATCGCGAACTGCTTCAGTACCGAATCCATTAATCATTAGACGCCAAGTTGTTGCAGCAGGCGCAGTTTTGACACGTGGGTCAGTAGCAAATTCAGTAACGCGAGCAGATGGTACACTTGAACTTTCTAAGCGTCCAGCTAAGAATTCTTCAAAGCGTTGTTCATCTGTTTCGATGTAACGGAATTGTTGTCCTGTGTAGTTATACATATCTGCATGTGGATGATCTGGATTTTTCGAGAAGAACAAGAATTGTCCACTAGTCCACTCTTCAAATACATATACACCATTGTTGGCAACGGTTTCAGGTGAAGTACCATAAGATCCAGCACCATCAGCAGGTAAATATTCAAATAATTCTTGGTTGATTGGTTGCCAGTTGTTTACTAAGCTATATTTTACATCAAACATAGATTTTGAAGATGTAAATTCTAACTCGATAGTATAATCATCTACGGCTTTTAATCCTACTTCATCCCATGTTTTTGTTTCAGCAACATATTCTGCTGCATTTTTAACACCATTGGTAATAAAGTCTCCTCCACCAGCAATTGCGCGGAACCAGTCATTATCTAATGCATATTGCCATGTCCATAGATAATCATTTGCATCTAAGACTTCATGTCCTGCAGGTAATACAGACGCGTCGAAGTCAGGATGATATGTCCATACTAAGTCATTTCTTAATGGAATTTGCCATGTTGTAGCATAGGTACGTCCATTGATTACTTCAGGATCAACAGCGATTGGGTCGCCAGTAGCGAAGTCACCATTAATTTCATATCCTGTTTTTGATGCATCAAAATAGAATGTGTATAAACTTCCTGAGAATAAATCGATGAAGTCTGATGTAGAAGCATCATCAATAACCCATGGGTTTAATCCAACAGGATCTGTACGGTATGACGCACGCCAAGTATATTCATCGACATTACCATAAACGTCTTCGTACATGAATACATTCGAGTCATCTAAGGTAAAGTCTGAGAATGCGGTACCAAATCCCATAACTCCATTATATTGTGGAGAATATAAGGTAGTACGGTCAGAATACATTACACGGCTAGCACCTGTATATAGTGGAACTCCACCATAAACATTTTCAAGTAAATATCTTTCCAATGCAGCAAATACGCGGCCTTTGTTTTCAGTATCTAATTTACCTAAATCAACACCACTTAAATAATTTGCTGGGAAGAAATCATCAACACCAACCAATACGGTTACTTCATAATCAGCTGTATTACCATCTGAGTCAGTAACCTCGAATGTAACTGTATAAGTACCTACTTCATCAAATGAACCAGGTGAAGTCATTACTAATCGATCGGTAATGTCTCCTTCTTGTAAGTCAAATGCAGTTAAACTGTGGTCTAGCTCTTCATAAATGTTTTGCTCATAATAATCCCGACCAACAATTAGCGGAATTTCATAAACAGCAAGTTGAGCTAATAAATCATCAATTTGAGCATTAGACGCATCCAATTCAGCTTGTAAGCTTGCAATCAATGCATTTGCATCATCTAATGATGCCCCTAATTCTGCTGCTACAGCATTCAATGATTCTGTAAATGTTGTAGTAGTAGTTTCCAATTGAGTTTGCAGTGCTGCAACAGTTTCAGCAAAGCTGGTTTGAACTGAATCTAACGAGTCTGATAAATCAGATAACTCTTGGTCTAAATCAGCATTTGCAGTATTCGCTTCAGCCAACGCTGCTTCAAGTGCAGTAATATCATCTTGTAATGCTGCATTTGCAGTTTCCAAGTCAGCGATACTTACATCACTTGCATCCAATTGAGTCTCTAAGTCACCAATTGAATTCTGTAAATCTAGTAATGCTTCTTCATCACATGCACTTAACGTAAACACGAATAAAGCAGCAACTAGTAAGGTTAAAACCTTCTTCATAACTTTCTCTCTCCTTTTTTTAAATATTTTTTTGATTGTTTATATTATAGCAACTAAATCCGTAAAAATCAATCTTTCTTTCATTTTTTAGTATGTAAACATTTTCACAGTTTTAAATTGCGATAAACCATTTGCATGCCCTAAACTAGGGGCTTCTTAATTAGAACCATTGATAATATCAAGTAAAACACTAGTTGTAAAAATATCAGTTATCGGAATTTCGATGTCTGGTGTAATACCAAACTCAACATCATGATAGACATATGGATCTTCCGCCGTACCACTACCTGTGCGATAGGCACTGATGTTGTTACTACTCATGGTAAACGCCGTTCCATTTGGTAATAAAATCGGTGTAATTGAACAAGCTCCACCACCGGTTTGAACACCAATAACTGTACCTAAATCATTGACTTTAAAGATATTTGCCAACGAGTTTGCAGCACTGAATGAGGTTGGTGTTGTCAAGAGATACCAATTGAGATGTGAATAGTCTGGGACACCTGTAATATCAACATAATACGTTGATGCTCCACCTGTGTCACCATCCATACCACTTACTTCAAATGGTTGATCGGTAATAAATCCAAGAACACGGTATAGTGCTCCAACATTTCCACCTGTATTCCATGAAATATCAAGAATAATATTCGTGAATGTGGGGTTTTCTTCTTCGATTTCTTGTAACATCATTTCCATATAAACAGCACTATCGGCATCGATTAATGGATACACTTCATTTCGAACTTGCCATGCGGCACCATACGAAGTTGGAGCATTATCACCAACACCAACATGGAACAAATCATATTCCGTATCGTAATGAACAACGAGCATATAATTCGTATCCCCAACAGTTTTGGTGTAATATCCATCCGTTTTACCTTCGTCTGTAGTTGTTTCTTGAACCAAGGTATATCCTGCTGTTATCAAGTCTGCTTTGTAGGTATCAACATACGTAGCATCAACACCTTTAACAAGAATGTCTACAACATTGCTGCTGTCATCACCATTGTTATAATAGAAGAATTTATTTCCTTGAGCGATCGCTGGCATGACATCTGCGATCTCAGTGATGTCAAGCATATCTGCGGGTATTGTTTGATCGTAGGTTGCACTTTCTTCCATATCACTAGTGACAAATCCATCTAGTGATAACATGACGACATCATCACTTACCCACCAGTAATTTGGTCGACGTGATACATTCCATGAACCATCTGTTGATTCGCCCCATTTTGCTCCAATCGCATCATCGGTATCTAATAGTCCATCATAATACCATGATACAAATCGAGATCCATAAACACTTAACGTATTTGTCACGGGTCCTCCATACATCGTTGTGTTGTAATAGGAATCATATCCGTATGATGTATGTGGCTCATCAATTTCCTGTAACAGGAAGTCTCTGACAGCAACTTCAAACATTTCTGGATCGGATACCAATAACGCATCTTTCATTTGATACAACACATCATAATAAGAATCCACACCCATGATATCTTTTAATCCATATAAGTTATCCATATTGAATGCCATCATATTAAACGTATGGATCATTAAATCCGCTGGTAAATCCATCCCATTCATCGAACTATTGGAGATGGTACGCATTTCTTTACTGGTTGAACTTGGTAATGAATAAATACCATACAAGCCATCATAATTGTAATATACGTTGTAATAGGCACTTCCAGCAAATAATTGATTTGCCATATAGAATGGCAATACAAGTTCTCCCTCATGCATAACGATGTCCATATTATAATCATCTAGATCATAGATCACATCGCTACCTTCTAGATACGATTCACCTGGATGATCTTGAACATATTCAATATGCCGTCCATAATTCGTTTCTGTTGTGTAAATATAGGCCCAATAAAAACCAGGGTCATTTGTTGATATGGTATTTTCAGTAGCATCAATCGTTAAAATTAAATCATATGTATGATCTTCATCTTCATCATAATATTGATAGAAAATTTCTAACGAATCTGCCCCAAACGTATAGGTCATTTCAACTGCAGGATCGATAAACCCTTGCAGTAATTCAAAGAAATCATTGATTTTAACATAAGGTACAAATCCATCTTCTTCGAAGTACAATGTTAATTCACTATCAACAACATCATACTCTGTCGTTAAATTTTCAAATGGTACATTGCGGCTTTCATTAATCATTACCGGTTGTGCATGTTGTAATGGGATGTCATATGTTCTCGTAATGCTTTCTCCATCCTCACTAAACGTCACTTCCCAAACAGCAACTATGCCTTCTGATACTTCATTAGGAAGAGGTAATACAATTCCTGATTCAGAGATATACTGACTATCAGTATCATACGATATATCGGTTGAATTTACCGCTCCTCTTCGAGGTGTCGGAAGAGCAATACCTTCGACGTTCAGACTTGCTTCATATGCGATAATATCTGGAATCATTAAGCTTTCAGCATACGTACCCCATAAGGCATTTAAAGTGATATCTTCATCAATTGGATGTCCAAACTCATACGGTTCATATTCATCTGTGAGATACCAATGGATAAAGGTTGATGTTCCACCATCTGGTTGATCAACACCATCTAATACATCTCCTGTGTTAATCATCACGGTATCAATCACGATACCATCACTTACTAAGTTTATCGTTTGTGTTGTGGTTTCTTGCCATTTGGAGTTGATCGTTGTATCCGCTACAATTGGCGTCGTGAAATCAAACGGTGTGTTTTCATCATCTGTATACCAATAATCAAAAATGAATCCAACTCGATAAGGAGTGTCTGGTTCTGTTGCAAGGTTATTATCAAGTACTTGTTGTGCATCAATTTCCGTACCACCAAGCGTATTAAAAGTAACCTCATACTCCTCTTTATCTCTCCAATATGCGTTCAGCGTTACATCTGACGTAACGGTTTTCGAGAAATCATATTCAAGGAATTTACTAGTCGTATACCAGTACACAAATTCCATGGAATAATCCAATAACTCACTCGGTTCTGGAATCGTGTCTCCTTCGTATACATTAATGGGATCAATCGCGTCTCCATATTCCGATACAAATGTTATGGTATATCCTACTTTGGCATCCCATTTTGCGAACAATGTGATATCTTCTTCAACTACCGTATCAAAATCAAACTCAACAGAATCATCATTACGGTACCAATATAAAAAGTCAAATCCTTCACGTTCGGGAGTATCGGGTTCTGTAGATGTCATTCCGTCCACAATATTCTGTGCGACTACATCACTTCCACCAGAACTATCGAATGTCACCGTAAATACATCTTTTTCAACCCATTTAGCGGTTAATGTAAGATCACCGTCAAGAATGGTTGAGAAGTCAAATGCGGTTTCGCTATCGGTACTATACCAATAGACAAAGTTATAGCCATCTTTCTCAATTGCAGATGGTTCTGTTGCAGTTTCTCCCTCCGTAACACTTTGCGCATCTACGGTGTCGCCACCATCGGCATCAAAGGTTACTGTGTAGGTTTCTAATTCCCGCCATTTAGCGGTTAACGTAATATCTTCATCAATGCTTGAATCAAATGCATAAGCGGCACTCTCATCATCGAGGTACCAATACTCAAAATCGAATCCTTCTTTTGCCGGATCCGTTGGCTCAGTAACCTCCGTACCACTTGGAATCGTTTGTTCACTTACAGCGGATCCACCATCGCTATCAAATGTTACAGTCACATCTTTTGGTGTACATGCTGCTAGTAACAACGTCAAAGCAGTAAGCATTACTAGTAAAATTTTCTTCATCTCTTCTACCCTCTCCATATGTATGTTTGTTGTTAAATAATACACTATTCTATGGAAAAAATCAAGATTGCAAATATATAAGTGTCGTTCACAACACAATTTTGTGGGGGTATTTATATACTTTATCACTTTAAAGCGAAAAATCAAGAATTTTACGCATTTTTTTCGTAAGATGCAATAAAAACGCTTCAAGTTGCAGTTAATTGCGTTCATTCGCATACGCATTATAAAGTATATGAAAGTACATCAAGCGCTCATTTATTCAATTTCTTTTGTGTAAATTTTTTAAATACGGAATGATGAAAAGTGCCTTGACTTTAAATCTGTACACCACGTATAATAAAATCAAGTATACTAGGAGGAAAAATATGAACACATTTTTGATTTTAACATTGGGCATTATCGTTGCACTTGGTGCGTTAGGGTATGCTTTTTATTTGTACCGCAAAATCCTGACCTTTGATGAAGGGGAAGAACGGGTTCGCGAAATCAGTTCCTACATCAAAGAAGGTGCTAAAGCGTTCTTAAAGAGTGAACACAAGGTAATCTACGTGTTCATTACTGTTACATCCATTATTATTCTTGTCGGATTCTATCTAGGATATGATACCATCTCCGGATTAACGGCAAACTCTGGTTCAAACTTTGGATCATTGGACATGGACAATGCAGACGTATTCTATGCCGTCTTTACAACACTTGCATTTTTACTCGGTTCATTCTTTAGTTTGATTGCCGGACAAATTGGGATGATGTCCGCAACCAACGCCAACTCCAGAACCACTACTGCTGCAAAAGATGGTGGGATGGTTCGCGCCCTTGATGTTGCATTTAAAGGTGGAAGCGTTATGGGGATGAGTGTTGTTGGATTTGGATTACTCGGATTATTACTCGTAATCGCTCTAGCATTGCTCATGAATACACCGAGCTTTGTTGCTATTACCTATGCTGCAGGATATTCCCTCGGTGCTTCATCCATTGCTTTATTCGGTCGTGTTGGTGGAGGTATTTATACCAAAGCTGCAGATGTAGCCGCCGACTTAGTGGGAAAAATTGAAGCAGGGATACCCGAAGATGATCCACGCAATCCTGCTGTTATCGCTGATAATGTTGGAGACAATGTCGGGGACGTTGCTGGGATGGGTAGTGATTTACTTGAATCCTATGTATCCAGTATTATTGGAGCAGCAACAATGGCAGCACTAATTTTTACGACAACATCAGTAGTCGATAATCGAATTCAAGGAATTTTGTTTGTTCTCGCCGTTGCTGCAGCTGGTGTCTTATCCAGTATTATTGGTAGCCTATTCGTTCGTGGAAAAGAAGGTAAGAACCCCTTTAAAACATTAAAACTAGGAACCTATTCTGCGGCGATTATGTTTGTTGTATTTACCTTAGTTATTAATGTTTTATTCATTGATTTATTCCGTGAAGGAACCGAGTTATATGAATTTCAAGATATCGTGATGAACATCCGTGGATTTGCCTTTGGGCTTGCACCATTTGTATCCATTGTAATGGGATTGCTTGTAGGCGTACTAATCGGAGTAGTATCTGAATTTTACACTGCTGCAGAACACAAACATGTCAAAGAGATTGCAAAACAATCGTCAACTGGACATGCAACCAATATTATCGCAGGAATCTCTACCGGTATGGAATCAACCTTAATTCCCGTATTAATTCTTGCTGGGGGAATTTTAGGATCGTATTACTTAGCCGGATTGTTCGGTGTAGCACTAGCTGCTGTGGGAATGTTATCCACTGCAGGTATTACGATTTCAGTTGATGCATATGGTCCGATTGCCGACAATGCTGGTGGAATTGCTGAAATGAGCGGACTTGACAAAAGTGTCCGAGCAATCACCGATCAATTAGACTCTGTGGGAAACACAACCGCAGCCATTGAAAAAGGATTCGCTATTGGTTCTGCTGCGATGACATCCATCGCATTATTCAGTGCATTTATACGTAAAGTTGTCATCCCAGATGGCAATGGCGGATTCGGTATGTTACGCCAAATCGATATCGCAAAGCCTGAGGTTATGGCAGGATTGATTGTTGGTGCAATGTTGGCCTTCTTCTTCTCATCCATCGTCATTAAATCCGTTGGTAAAGCTGCAAACAAAATGATTGATGAAGTGCGTCGTCAATTCAAAGAAATGCCTGGAATCTTGGAATACACGGAAACACCTGATTATGCAACCTGTGTCTCGATATCAACCAAGGCTGCACTTCGTGAAATGATTTTACCCGCTGTACTTGCGATTGCAACTCCACTTGTCGTTGGATTCATCTTTGGATCTGAAGTTCTTGGGGCGATGTTAGCTGGTACGCTTGTAACTGGAATCATGCTCGCCATCTTCATGGCCAATGCCGGTGGTGCGTGGGATAATGCAAAGAAATTAATCGAAACTGGAGAATACGGTGGAAAAGGTAGCGAAGCCCACAAAGCTGCTGTTACTGGCGATACCGTTGGTGATCCATTCAAGGATACTGCTGGACCTTCAATTGATATTCTCATCAAATTAATGACCACGATTTCTTTAGTCTTTGCTGCCGCATTTGGTATGGGAATCATCTAATTAAGTCAAAACCCGTTGACATTTCAACGGGTTTTTTTGTTTCCTATTTTCAAATCATATTGAATTTGCTATACTAGAATCAATTACAAATAAGGGGTGTTTTGATGAAATCTTATCAACTTATTGCTATTTTATTAGTTTTCTTGCTGTCTAGTTGCAGTAATCCGATTAAGTTAAAATATGAGTTACCTGAAGATGCAGCGATAATTGGAAACCTAATTGTTACCAATATCGAAAACGGGACAGCATCCGTTTCATCTATGGATACCGATACCAATACAATGTATGTCTATGCCACGATAAATAATGCCAAAGATTCGGTGATTGATGTCGAATGGTACTATGGGATTGATGTGCTTATTCAAGAGGACTCCGTTACAATTACAGACAGCCCACAAACTCTTCGAATTACCGCAACAAGTCCAAGCGGGGGATGGTTTCCGGGTGATTATTCTGTAGACGTATACAAAGATGATCTTTTTATTGATAGTATCGAGTATACTGTTGTTGATGAGGAGCTACGAACCAATCCGAGTTGGCTTGTTGGGTCCTATGCATACGAGTATTCAGATGGCACTCTACCAACAAATATCGCCTATCAAAATTACGATCTAAATGCCGATGGTACGTGGACATCCGAATATCAATGGTATAGTGGCAATTCAACTTCTACCGGTGATGACGATGGTACATGGGATTATTATGACGGGGTTGTGACATTCTACACCGAACGTGGATATACGATTGAGTTTGATGTCATCGGACATCGATTAGCCCTTGAAGAAGCATATTGGAATGGTGTAACTCAATATTTCAGTAGACCATGGACCGATTAAAAAAATAAACTGCACAAGATTTTGTGCAGTTTTTTTATATCTCTTCTGTCGACTGAATATTGATTTGATGTATTCCTTTGACTTCCTTTTTAAAGAAAGCAATCGCTTGTTCCAAGTTCTTTTGATGATACGGATAGACTTTCGGTTGATTCAAGTGAATGAGTTTATTGATGTTTTGCCAATGTTTATAACCAACATTTTTTAGATCTTGGTGTTTGCTACTGAGAATAAATTCAATAAACTTACGTCCTTTTTGACGATGATTTTGCTTTTTCCGTTCACCATACATTTCCAGTAACATCCGCAAGACGTTTGCTGCACCAATCATATCTCCAAACTCATAACGGGCATCCATAGCTTGGACACTTATTGTGTGTAATAGTTGATCGTTTTCCTTGTTAAAGTCACGTGCTCCAAACACTTGTCTCAACTTGCCTAAAAAGTTATTTCCCATGATAATCTCCTTTTTCAAGTGGTCTATTACTATAATAATCCTCTTCGAATTTTTTTGCAATAATCAAAATGTTTGAAAAAATAAAAAAAGTACCGTTAAGTACTTCTTTTTTGCCTTCATGGCGGAAAAGGGTTGGGAGGATAATGAGAAAATTATGATGATTCGATTCGGAACTTGATATCGATGCACGAACCCTCATGGTCCATGCACCCAGATCAAGTGAAGAAAGGGAAAGGGTGGGCAATACCTCTCTTCACAAATCTACGTTTCTTAGTTTACGTCCGTCGTAACGATGTCTGCGCTATCGATTGTGTAGGTAAATGTAATCGCAACAGATGCAGTAGAAATTAAATCATATTCAGCTTGATCTGCAGGTTCATCCATTGTAATTTGGAAAGCAAATGTTTCAGCAGCTGCATCCAATGTTAATTGGGTAGCATTTCCAGCATCAGGTGTAACATTGATCAGGGCGTAAATATTTGCGTAAGTGGTACTATCTAATACGGTTTCACCTAAGGTGATAACAACGTCACTAGTAACCGTAATATCTGCAACAGAACTGGTTCCAGCTAATTGTGAAGTAACTTCATCTTCCAACCATTGTACGTCCCATGATAAATCGATTGCTCCCACTGCTCCAGCAGTGCTATTTGCTAATTGACCAGCAGGTACTAATAAACCTGAACTGTCTTGTGCATTTGTTAAATCAAATGTCGTTGATACAGAGTCTCCAGATCCAACAGTTACGGTTCCGGTTGAAGTGGTTTCAGTTCCTAAAACATTACTTGCCCAGTAAGCGAATGTACCCGCGCTAACAACTAAAGATACTAATAATAATGATGCAATAATTTTTACTTTTAATTTCATTTTGATATGTCTCCTTTTGATTTCTAATTTGATTTTTTTATACATACGTCTTGATAGTCTCTCAAGCTGAGGGCAAAGATTTTTACATTTTTCGTCCTTTGCTGATTTCATAATACAAGACCTATAAATGAAAGTCAACGGATGTAGTAGCCATTTAATTTTTATTTAAGTTTCTAATTATTAATGCCTATTTATAGCCTTTAATAAGCATATAAAAAGAATTAGCATTTCGCTAATTCTTTTCTAATTCAATTATTTGATTTCGTTTGCAAATAGTTTTCCTAATCGGTAGCCAAACGCATAAACCGTTTCAATGATTTCGGGTTTTTTCGGGTTTTCTTCAATTTTATTTCGTAGGCGTTTTACATGAACGTTGATGGTGTTATCAACACTCTCCGAATATTCTTCACCCCACACAACAAGATAGAGTTGCTTTCGAGAGAATGCTCGGTCTGGATCATCGTATAGAACTTTCAATATATCAAATTCCTTACTGGTGGTTTCAACCAGTTTGCCATCTTTTTTTATGGTCCGGTGAGTGAAATCAATTTCAATATTTTTGTATGTGACCACTTTGTTTTGTTTTTGTTTTTTCTTGCGATCATCTAAGATGATGCGAATACTTTCTAAAATCTCTTCTTGGGTGTATGTCTTTTCAATAAAGTCACTTGCTCCAGCGTTGATTAATTTGACACGAGCTTTGACACTAGAATGCGAGGTGTTGATGATGACAGGTATATCCGATTTTTTACGTAGAACTTGCAAAAATGCATACCCATGCATTTGTGGTAAATGGAGATCAAGAATAATCAGATCGTATTTTTTACGACTTACTTCTTGTAGTGCGTCTTCGGCATTGTAACAACTGGTTACTAAATAGCCCTCAGCTTCTAGCATTCTAGAGATAGTGACATTTACTACCTTGTTGTCTTCAACAACGAGAATTTTTTCCATAGACTCACCTCATCACAATCGTATATATAGATTATATCATAGATTAAGCGTATTCGTAATACCCTAGATTAGAATGATTACGTTAAATACTTTGAATCGTAAAATCGTAGATAATTGTTAAGTCAATTTTGCTAAGGAATACTTCATCATTACGAGAAATATTTGGTTGTACTGAGAATGTGTACGTATACGATGCTGTACCGGATGCAACGTCAATACTAGATGGATTAGCAGGTGTTGCGGTAATCGTCAATAAACTCATTAATCGATCAATGGTGGCTTGATCTGCTGTTTTGTTATTATAGATTACATTCATCGTATAGGAGATATTCATTTCCACTTCATCATTGCTTGCTGGGATATCCGCAGGATTCCAAGTTAAATCAAAATCCAGTACATCACTGTTGGATGATCCATATAATACGGAGTTCATATCGACAAGGTATCCCGTTGTTGTTAAGTTATTGATTATCGAATAATTGATTGTTCCGATATTGAATTCACCAATTTGAAACGTTGCAACGGTCGTTGTTGTTGATCCTTGTGTATCACTGGCAAAGTAGGCAAATGTAGACGTTGTCATCAAAAAAGAAGCTAATAACATTAGGGTTATTAACGATTTGTTACAAACGTGTTGAATGGCTTTTTTAAACCGTTTCATTAGCTTCACCTACCTTGATAATTCTGTTCTTATGTGATCATATTAGCGTAGGTGAGAAGGGATTTCAACCCATATGAACGAAGCTTAATAAAAATGTAAGATTCACAGGGAATCTTACATCGTTTGTAAATACATTTCAATTTCTTGTTGCAATTGTTTATAGTTTTCGGTGAAGGGTTCTTCTAATGCAAGAACTTCATCAATCATCTGTTCTTTGCAGAAATCCAATATACTTTGTGTAATGCGGAGAATTTTATCGGCTTTTATATAGGAAAACGATCCTTTTAAATAATGAATTTTATGATAGATTGTTTCACAGTTTTTAGAGGAGAACGCACGTTCAATATCGCGTAAGTCCTTATCTTTTTCTTCAATAATAGTTTCTAAAATATCTTTCCGTAATACTTCATCCTGATAGAATTTTTCAAACTCTTGTATATTGATAATGTTTGCTTTCTTAATACTATAAATATCATCTTCACTAGTAAAACTTAGGTATTTTTTTAACAATGTTATAATATCGGTCTTTTGAATTGGTTTACGAACGATATCATTCAGGTGATATCGTTGAACTTTCTCAATAATTCGTGATGGTTCTTTTGTTGTTGTAGCAATGATTGGTATATGGATATTTCTTGGATACAACGAGCGTATCCTTGTTGTTGTTTCATACCCATTCATTCCCGTCATATTTAGACTAATAAAAATCATGTCAAATTCTTGATCCCGAACAAGTTCAATTGCTTCTTCTCCGGTTCGTGCTTCGGTTACTTCAACATCCGTCTTTTGAAACGCGTGACGTAATAGTTTACGATTAATCGTATTGTCGTCAACAATTAAAATATTCCACATGCGTCGTGTCATCGAAATCACAACCATTCATTAAATTTGTGTCACACAACTTTGTTGTATTTACTTTATCGTACAAAAAATACCTCATGCCGTCAACGGGACAACAAAAAAGTTAAGAAAGATGTAAGAATTGAAGTTAAACAATAGAATAAACCCTAGGATTAGGGTTTATTTTTTAAACGGATTGTTTTTAAAGTATTCCTCAAGATTGGTAATAATGTCTTGGAATGAATTGAGAAAACGGTGATAGACATCAATATCAAATTCACCTTTCCGTAATTGCGTTTCAAAGATTTTCGCATCTTTAAATAATGTATCCGCACCAATTGTTTGAGCCAAGCCTTTAATCGTATGGATTTCAATTGCGATGTCCTCTTCTTCTTCGGCTTTCACTAATACATCCAGAGTTTTTGTAAAATCTTTGTAATCGGTTAAGAACGTATAGAGAATTTCCAGGTAGAACGCTACATCTTCGGAGGTGTTTTTCATACCTTGTTTAATATTGAGGAAATCCAGTTGTAAATCATCGGAGGTTTTTGAATCCACAGAAACCGATATGATATCGATATATTTTGATAAAACTTGGAACAAAGTTTTCATTTCAACAGGCTTGGTTAAAAAGTCATTCATTCCTGCATCAAGTGATTTTTGACGTTCAATATCGAGAGCATGCGCCGTCATCGCAACAATCGGAATGTTCCGATACGATGCGGATGATTTCCGGATTAATCGCGTTGCCTCACGGCCATTCATAACGGGCATTTGAATATCCATTAAAATCAATTTGTAATCATGCATTCGTTCTTTTAACAGATCCAAGACTTCTTGTCCATTATTCGCAATGGTTACTTCAAAACCTTGTTTTGTTAATAACTCATTGACAATCTTTTGATTAATTGGATTGTCCTCAGCAAGAATGATATGTGTACCTGGTTGTACCAAATCGACGCGATTCGGATTGATTCGTTCGACTTTACTTCTTGCTTCATCTTGATTAAAGATACTAACAACCGTATTGACAAATACCGATGTCGTAATTGGTTTATCCATAAAGTCGTATATTCCTATGTCGTTGGCTTTTCGGATGATTTGCTCGTGATTATGAACGGAGATAATTAGCACAATATGGGCACCTTCAAGCAATCCTTCTTCTTGGTATCTCTTAATGACATCAATCCCATTTTCATTCGGTAATGTGTAGTCCATAATAATTAAATTGGGATGGTAGTTTTTCATGTTTAACAAACGATCCACTTGAGCAACGGATGATGCTTTACGAGCAGCAATACCAACGGATAAACATATGTCTTCTAGTACATCAAGTGCAACGGTATTGTCATCAACAATTAAGACACTGATATCGTTGAAATAGGCTGGTACTGTAATCTTCTCTTGTTTCGTCTCAGTTGGTGGGAATGGTAAGGCAAAACTAAAAGTACTACCAGCATTAACCGTACTTGAGATTTGCAGCGTCCCGCCCATGATGTGAATCAATTGATTCGTAATGGAGAGTCCAAGTCCGGTTCCCCCATAGCGTCTAGTAAACGAACTATCCGCTTGGGTGAAGGGTTGAATAATCTTTTGAACTTGTTCGCGTGACATCCCGATGCCTGTATCTTTAATGACAAACTCCAAGTGATACTCCCCATCAATCATCTTCGAACGAATGCGGACAATGACATGACCGACTTCGGTAAACTTAATCGCATTGGTTACGATGTTAATCAGGATTTGTCCTAGTCGGAGTGGATCTCCTAAGAACATTTTGGGTAAATCAGACTGTATATCATATAAGAACTCGATATTTTTCTGTGTTGCCTTCAAAGTCACAACATTGGATAAATTATATAAAACATCATTGAGATCAAACTCAATGTTTTCAATCACCATTTGTTTCGCTTCAATTTTCGAGTAATCCAAAATATCGTTGATGATGCCAAGTAAATTCACCGCAGAACTCTTTAAACGATTGTTATAATCACGTTGTCGTGGTGTCAACTCCGTACCATCAATCAAGGTTGACAACCCGATTACCGCACTCATCGGCGTTCGAATTTCATGGGACATGTTGGCTAAAAACTCACCCTTGGCTTCATTCGCTTCACGAGCAACTCTTTCCATCTCCATGCTGCGATTGGATAGTTCAACGAGTCGTCCTCTTGTTTGAATCATCCACAACGTAAACGATACAATCGCAAACAAAGCTACCACGATAATAATTAGGAATATTTTATTTTGATAGATGCTATTGTGAAAACTTACCGTTCCAAAATCTTCGTAGGGATTGATTCGAAGTAAGCGCAATGTTGTATGGACATCTTGATAGTTTTCCGGGATGGTCCATCCTGCAATATTCCCACTAATTGCCGCATCGTCAGTTGCTTCTATCTGAAATAGTGCTTCAGCAACCAAGGTTCCAAGGTCATCGGAAATATGTGGTAATGTTGCCATTGGCCATTCCGGATAAAGTTGTGTAGAAGTTAAGAATAGACGTGACGAATCTTCTAGTGCCAGCACTTTAATATCATCAATATTGATTAGTCCTTCTTCGGACATGTCTTCGATGACACCAGTACGAACGGTACCAGCATCGAGTTGTCCTTGCAACACTTGCAATACAACATCACGGTGCTCTCCAACATATGTAATGCTACCAAAATCACTGGCTGACATCCCGACCATAAACAATTCTTTTTGGGTCATTTGCCATCCACCAAATGAGGTTTCATCAACGGCACCAAAACGAATACCTTTTAGATCATCAAAATTATTGATGTTGGAGTTGCTATTGTCGGTAAAAATTACACTCGCATATGAGGATACGATACTACCATCGTATTCGCGTTCAATCGTCGCAATTGCGCGTGCACCAAACTCGACCTCAAGTGCACTATATAGCGAGGAATTGACAAGGATAAAATCGACTTCTTGACTATCCACAAGAGATTCAACATCATCAAACGCAATGGGTACAATGTCAAATGTGTGATCGGGAATCACGCTAGTCAGATACGTTGCTGTATCATCCCATTGTTCGTGTACCATGGGATCACTCTGATTTGCTAAAACACCAATCTTCAATGTTTCAGGATCGGTGATTTCAGATTGGATTTGATGGTGATAGTCCGTTGATGGTAACTCCTCTTGAATGGTAACTAGGTACACAATGGAAAACACAAACACACTGATCAGTAAGCCGTATTGCATGATTTCTTTTAGACTTAGTCGTTTTTTCATTGGGACCCTCCTCATATCGATGTCATTCACATTATACCATGAGAACGAAGCTGGTCTAATAAAAAAAAGCCATATTGGCTTTTTTATATTTTATTACCACTATCTAAAACAACCAATAATTCTTTCGGAAACGGTTGAAAGACTGTTTGTTGTAAGAGATACTCTTCTTGGAACCGCACCGCAAATCCTTTTAAGATATACAATACGTTGGAATACGGTATCCGGTAATCTATGTAATCATCTAATGCATTGAAATAATACTCTTTTTCTTCGGTCGTCAGATCCTTTTTGAAGTATCCATAAATATGAGTTAGCGTATTAATCCGTCGTTTTTTTGAGGATTCACCATGCAGTAATTTACGTAATTGTGTCTCGTATTTCTGAAGTACTTCCTCATGAGACAGTTTCTCATGATTGGCAAGAATTTGACCTAAGTCTTTTAAGATAGCTTGATTATACGACATGAATAAATACTTGTTCTTGGTATGGAACTCCACGAATTTCTTATACGAGAAATCGTGCTTCATTTCACGGAAGGAAGCCATAGTAAACACATGGGTAAAGAAGGATTCACGAATATTGTAGTTACTGATACGACGCTCGGTTTCAATCGGATGATCGGGAAATCGTTCTTTAATTGCCGTACCAAACATCCCATCGTGGCGTGCACTATCCAACTGTGCTTTACCAATGTCTTGATAGACTTTGACATCCCCAATACCACAGGTAGGGGATTTTGCTTTTAACAAGAATCCATCAATGTCCCGCGATAGTAATTTCTCCAAATACTTGGACGTAAAGTTCTCCATTTTTTCTGTGTAATCAACCCCGTGAACACTACCCAGTAGTTTTTGATGTTCTCCTTTGCGTTTCACAAGGCGAACCGCCTCACGCGGTGCGGTGAGTCCAATCGATAGTTCCGGACAAACGCGAATAAAATTGACAACATCCTTCATTCGTCGTACAACATCATCACTAATCATCGTTCCATCAAAACGACACGATTCAAATTCTAAACAAGCACTGACAAAAACATTTGGTTTTACATTATTCATTCTGTACCAACCTTTCCATGGTATCGACGTACTCATCAATATTGAACTTACGTCGCAATCCATTCGCATTCATATACCGTAATTTTCCAAAAATCGGACGCGATGCCCAAGCACGGTCGTGTTTACCAAAACACCACGCAACACCTGTGTAGCCATTAGGGGTATTCCCATCCAAGAAGTAATAATTATTGAGTGATATCGCAATGTCGTACGCTTCTTTATAAGTCTTCGACCATTCAATAATTTTCTTTGCCCAGTACATCCGCATATACCCATGCATTTTTCCAAGAACAACCATTTCTTTCATGGCGGCATTAAAGTAGGGATCGTGTGTCGCAAAATTGAGGTAGTCTTCTTTGGTGTAGAGGTACTTGCGATCATCTTGAAGGTGTTCTGCCATCGTATCGTAGGCCCATTGGTAGGTAATCCCTTCAAATTGATTGTACTGTTCGTTGTAGTAAACGAAGTTGTATGCCAGTTCTCGACGAACAACCAGTTCTTCAATAAAATTGTCCGTGCTCTCACCTTCAAAGTAAACAACTTCATTATGAATCGTGAGTGGTGAGATAAAGCCGTATTTTAAATAGGGTGATAAACCAGATGTATAGTTCTTCGAAGGATCGTTACGATCGACATAATGATCTAGTTTTTCATTGATGAAATCCATTAAGACACCAAGAGCATCTTCTTCCCCTTGAAGCCAGGTTAATGTCGTTTGAATCGGATCGTTAAAATCTTCCAGCTTCGACATGATTTTCTTACGGATCGTTGATGCAGCATATTCTTCTTTGTTCGATGCTGCACGGACTGGTACAAATACATCACTTTCTACGAGCGATAATCCAACATCGTTCGTTTGTGCGATGTCAATAACCTTTTGTTCGATCGCCTTATCTTCGAGTAGATAGGCACGATCTTTCACAATATGATATGCGGATGAAAGTATGTCTTTCATCTCATCCGTAAACGATTCAAAGTAATGGATCGTTCTACTAACTGGGGAAAATACCTCTTGATAGTTGTGAATCCCCATCAAGAAGAATTCATGATTACGCGGATTTTCCTCCGGTTGTTTAAAAAGAATAATGGTAAGTTCTTTATTGGTCGCATGAACATATTCTAAGGCATGTTCCAACGAATGATTGTTGTGAGCTCGAAAACTACTTGTCATTAGGTACACAATGCGATCGTTGTGATTGTTCGATGCCCGCAATACTTCTACTCTCTCAACGTTCATGTTAATCTCTCATTCCTGGGAAGAACTTATTGGTTGTTGCTACATACGCTTGCCATCCGTCTTTTTTCTGCATCCGTTCTTCAAGTAATGGTGTACTGATAAAATACAGAATCAACGTTATCGTTAGTGGACCAATCACAAAGAACCACGGTACGCCAGAAAGCCATGCGGTCATAAAAATCCCAAACCACAACACGCTTTCTCCAAAGTAGTTGGGATGTCTTGTGTATTTCCATAAGCCCGTTGTCATTAACGTTCCTTTGTGATGTTTTATATGCGCTTTTAATTGTGCGTCACCAACGACTTCATAGAGGTACCCCAAAAGGAATACGCCCATCCCAATAATGCTTAGGGGATTCCATGTTACATCATTGACATTCGCATAAAACGCAGAGGACCCAATCACATACATGAAGAACCCTTGTAACATAAACACTTGAACAAAAGCTCTAGGGATAACGTATTTACCCCAGGCTTTACGCCAGTTTTTGTAGCGGAAATCCTCTTCCTGAAATACATTGCGTTTTAAGATATAGTAAAACAAACGCAATCCCCATAGCGATACCATAATATTTAGTACCAATACAAGCCACGACTGGGGTTGATAAATCGCATATAATATCCATACCGTTACCACATAACCAAGACCCCATCCGATATCGACAATACTATTGTTCTTAATAATGGTAGCAACGATAAAAAAGATCAAAAAATACGTAAAAATGATTCCTGCGGCGATAAGCATATCACATCACTCCTTTCCTTTATTATACCATCTACACTAATCTTTCCCACGAATTAATGCAAAGAAAAAAAGGTGATTTCTCACCTATTATTTTAATGCCTTCATCATAATTTGACACGGATTCTGTGAATCAAATATATCATCATTCTGGTAGAAATCAATAAATCCTTGATTAAGATAGAACTTCCTTGTCATCAAATATTCTTTGTTTTGCTTCTTTTCAGCGAGGGTTAGTACCATTAAATACTCATACCCATGATCGTTCGCATATTGATTGACAAATTCCTGCAATCTCGTCCCAACCCCAGTGCCATGATACTGTTTTAATACACCAAGGACATACATATCGAGCACCTTATCGTTTTCCTTGCGAATTGAGTAAAATCCAATGGGTAGATTGTGATCAAACGCTGCAACAAATGGATACTTGATAACCGTTTCAATGTATTCTTTGGTCGATTCCTCAATCCCAAACCATTCCGGTAAATCCCGTAGAACAAGGGCAGCGATTTCTTGTTTATACCGATCTCGTTCTACCAAGCGAATATCCATTACTGATCCTCCATAATCATCGTCATTAACTCATCAATTCGTTCAATTTGATTGTCCAAATAGAGATACCCAAACAATGCTTCAAGTCCTGTGGCTTGACGATAGTCCGATAGGTCCTGATTCTTTGCTTTCCGCTGTGTTTTTGCATTGCGACCCCGTTTAAATATCGTTTGTTCTTCCTCTGTTAAATGTGGTTCAATCAAACGATACGCTTGATGTTGTCCACTAGCACTGGTATATTGAATCGCCCGGTTGTGTAATACGTCAACTTTGGTTTCCCCTTGGGCAATCAACTGTTCACGAACCAACAAATCATATAGGGCATCGCCCAAATAAGCGAGTGTTAAGCCACTGTGTTGCAACATTATAAGATTCCTTTTTCTTGCAGCAAATTACGAAGTTCATCAGCCGTATCAAAATCCTTATTGGTACGTGCTTCATTCCACTTGTGGTACAAATCTTTATCGTCTTTTGAAAGTGGTTGTAATCCCGTTTTTAAACCAAACACATCAAAGAAATCATCAAACAATTTTTTTGCACTTAATAATACTTCAAAATCGGTTTTTGTGCGGAGTAATTGATTCGTTTTTTTGACTAAATCTTGGAGTGCGGTAATGGCATTGGGTGTATTAAAATCTTGATCCATAGCTGCTAGAAAGTCTTTATATATCAATAGCAAATCCGGATCAATCTTGGCATTGCCATAGAGTTGATCAGCCAAATCAAGTTTCAAGTACAACTGTTTGTACACACGGTAAATTTTATCCCACTCCGTTTGGTAATTATCTAAGACATCGTCGGTAAAATTAATCGGACTGCGGTAATGGGTTGATAGGGTAAATAAACGAAACACATTGGGATCGATGGTTAAATCTTTGACTAAAATGACGTTACCGTCGGATTTACTCATTTTACCGCCACCAAAATTTAATAATCCATTATGCATCCAGTATTTTGCGACATGGTGGCCATGGAGTGCTTCAGCTTGCGCGATTTCATTTTCATGATGGGGGAATAAGAGTCCGCTCCCACCACCATGAATATCAATTTCTTCACCAAAGATGTTGTCGATCATCGCGACACATTCAGTGTGCCAACCTGGGCGCCCTCTTCCAAAGGGGGCATCAAACGTAATCCCAACATCGGTTTTTTTCCATAGGGTGAAATCAAGTGGATTCTCTTTTTTATCGTTCACTTCAATTCGTGCACCGCTGATTAAGTCATCGATGTTGCGATTGGACAGTTGTCCGTAATCATCAATTTTACCAACCCGGAAATAGACATCGCCTTCACTTTTGTAGGCGTATCCCTTATCAATTAAGGTTTGAATATACACAATGATTTTATCCATGTAGTCGGTGACGCGTGGTTTGATATAATCGGTCATACTCCCTACTTTTTCGACGTCATTTAAAAAAGCGGTTATAAACTTCTCGGCAAGTTCTTGTTCCGTTGTTTCCAACTCGATGGCCTTGGTGATAATCTTATCATCGACATCGGTAAAGTTGGAAGCAAATGTAACCTCAAAATCCCGATGTTCAAAATAGCGTCTGACGGTATCGAAGAATATTACCGGACGTGCATTTCCAATATGAATATAGTTGTAGACGGTTGGTCCACAGATATACATGTTTACTTTTCCCGGATGGACGGGGACAAAGTCTTCTAATTGATTGGTAAAAGAATTAAATATTTTCATGATTACACCTTCATTTCTAGTTCATACTTATTATATATTATTTAGAACAAAAAACAAATTAAAAACAGGAGATTTCTCTCCTGTTTTCGGTCATTCATTAAAGTTTTGTTACGTTTGAAGCTTGTGGTCCTCTATCGCCTTCCACTACTTCGAATTCAACTTCTTGACCTTCTTCTAATGTTTTGAATCCTTCACCTTGAATCGCGGTAAAATGAACAAAAATGTCAAGACCTTCTTCGTTCGTAATGAATCCATAACCTTTTTCTGAATTAAACCATTTAACTGTTCCTGTCATAAAAATGTAAAAATCTCCTTTTCTTTCTCTATTTCTTATTGAATATTATACCCAAATTTATTTTGAAATGCAAATAAATATTTTTTACGTTAAAGAGATAAAGTGTTCATATCCGATATTTGTTGTCCGATAAATACTGATCAATTCGCTGAAATGCGAGCTCTTTTCCCATGAATTGAAGCATTTTCGGAAGGTCTGGACCTCTTGTTGTTCCAATCAATGCCATCTTAACAGGGAAGGTTAGAGCCATGCCACGAATATCGTATTTATCTTTGAAAATGGAGATGGACTCGCGGATAGTTCGCCACTCAAAATCACCTAGTTTATCGAGGTGCCAGCGAAACAACTTTACCGTACGACGATGCATCGGATCGGAGTAATAGATCTCCATTGATTCATCATACAAGCGTTCTTTAGGGTGACGTAAATCATCGGCTTGTTGATGAATCAAATCTTCGACTCGATCCTTGGTCACACCTTGGTAAAAAGTGCAGTCTGGAAAGCTTAGTACATTGGGTCCATAATCGCACAAATCCATGCATGATGAATGCATGAATTCGATGTCTTCGACATAGTTCATCAATTCTTTATAGGTTTCTTCGGTTTGGTTGTTGCGACAGTGTTTGTTCTTACAAACGAGGATTTTCATGGTACCACCTCCACTTCTATTATATCGAAAAAATCAAAGTTGCCAAATAGAGTTCAAAAAAACTGTGCAGCGAGCACAGTTTATTGAATAACAGATTCTAAGCGTTCAATAACCGTTTCTTTACCAAGCAAGGCAAGAACTTGTGGCAAATCCGGTCCGTGCATACTTGCTGTTGTTGCAATCCGAAGTGGCATGTATAAAAGTTTTCCTTTAGCGCCACTGATTTTACCGGTTTGTTTGATTAACGGTTTAATGTTTGCTGCGGTAAACTCGTCCACATCGATTAGCAACTCTTTAAATGCCAACAAGGTTTCGTTGACACCTTCTTGTGCTAAAAATGCTGTCATTTCTTGATCGAGAGTGAATTCTTGTTCAAAGAATTCGTCATAGAGTTCGACAATTTGCTTTCCATAACTCATCCGATCTTTAAAGACACTGACTAGACTAAACACCCAGTCTTCATCTTTTCCATCCAAAATACCTTCAGCAATCAAGTGGGGCATACAAAGTTCTACGGTTTCTTCGATACTGAGTTCTTTGATATACCGATTGTTGATATAGGTTAACTTCTCTTTATCGAATTTTGCTGGTGATTTGCTTAATCGTGCTTCATCAAATTTCTCGATGAACTCATCATGGCTTAAGATTTCTTCTTCACCTTCGGGCGACCATCCCAATAACGAGATAAAGTTGAATAAAGCATCGGGCAAATAACCGAGTTCTTGGTATTGTTCGATGTATTGTAAGATACTAAAATCCCGTTTTGATAACTTTTTGTTTTGATCGTTGACAATTAACGTCATATGTCCAAAGGTTGGTGCATTCCATCCGAGTGCTTTATAAACCATCAATTGCTTTGGCGTGTTGGTGATATGATCTTCTCCACGTAAAACATGCGTAATTGCCATTAAATGATCATCAATAACACAGGCAAAATTATACGTTGGAATGCCATTGTTTTTCATCATCACCCAGTCGCCAATGTCTTCACTCCTAAAGGTGACTTCTCCTTTGACGATATCATGGAAGGTATATTCTTCGTTCTCTGGAACTTTAAAACGTAATACATACGGTTTGTCTTGTTCGGGAGCATGTAAACATTTCCGGGAGTAATGAAGTTTATCTTCACCACGGGCTTTCATCTCTTCGCGTTCAGCTTCTAATTCCTCAGGGGTACAATAACATTTATATGCAAGCCCTTGCTCAACTAACATATCGGCGTATTGTTGATAGATATCCAAGCGTTCCAATTGACGATAAGGGCCATAACCCCCGTCTTTATTAATAGATTCATCCCAATCGACACCAAGCCATTTCAAATATTTCAGTTGCGATTCGACACCACCTTCAACATTGCGTTCGGTATCGGTATCTTCAATCCGAACGACAAAGCTTCCACCGTGTTTTCTCGCAAACAAATAGTTAAATAAAGCAGTTCGTGCATTTCCAATATGTAAATGTCCTGTCGGACTTGGTGCATAGCGTACGCGTACACTCATACTATCATCTCCTGACCGTAACAATTATAGTATACTATCTTAAAAAATACAACTTTAATTCACTGGCTATGATATAATTTAAACGAACACTACGTTTTATCTATTTGACAATATCTAATGTCGCTATAAAGGAGAAACTTATGTTACCAATCAACCATTTTAAAGACTATGAAGAATTTATGATAACGACACGACGGGATATCCACATGAACCCCGAACCAGGTTTCCAAGAATTCCGCACCTCAAAACTAATTAAAGATTATCTCATCAAATGGGGATATGATGTCATTGATGGTATTGGTACAACCGGGATGGTTGCCTCAATCCACGGAAAGAAACCTGGAAAAACCATTGGATTACGAGCTGACATTGACGCGTTAAAAATGCAAGAAGAAAATGATGTTCCTTACAAATCCCTTAACGATGGCTTAATGCATTCGTGCGGTCACGATACGCATACCTCGATGTTACTCGGTGCAGCCAAATACTTCAGCGATCACAACGAGGACTTTAATGGTACGATTAAGTTAATCTTTCAATCCGCCGAAGAAGGACCAATGCCCGGTGGTGGTATATATGTTGTAGAAGGCGGACATATCGACGACTGTGACGGCGTCTTTGGTCTTCATATCACAACCCGTGATAAACGGGGGGATATCATTATCAAAAAAGGGGAAGCGATGGCGGCTCCCGATGAATTCCAAATCACTGTCAAAGGAACAGGTACTCATGCGAGTGCTCCCCATACAGGGAAGGATCCTATCATTGCTGCTACAGCCATTATCCAAGCTATTCAAACTATTTTATCTCGTCAAATCAGCCCATTGGAGAGTGCCGTTATATCCGTCTGTACAATCCATGGCGGATCGGCCTTTAATATCATACCTGATGATGTCACCTTTACCGGTACAATCCGAACATTAAATAACGATGTACGAATGGATATCTTTCAAAAACTAGAAGCGACCGCAACATCAATTGCATCCAGTTATGGATGCCGTGCGGATGTGAAAATCATTGAAGCCTATCCCCCACTAATTAATGATCCAAAGATGAGTGACTTCGTTATGAATATCGCTAAAGAAGTTGTTGGCGAGGACCATGCCCTGTGGGCAAGTGAACCATCAATGGGCGGTGAAGATTTTTCCTACTATCTCCAGAAAAAACCCGGTTCCTACTTCTGGTTAGGTGGACGTGATCCGAAACAAGAGACCATTTATTATAATCACAATCCCAAGTTTGATGTCGATGAATCATCATTCGTAATCGGTATGGCAATGCATGTCAATATAGCATTTGAATTTCTAAAATAAACAAAACACCAATCAATGAGATTGGTGTTATTTTTTTGGTAATGGTTGGGGACGCCATGAACGAGTTAGAAAGCGCCACACAATTCTACGGGTTGTTAGATAGGAAATTCGTTGCTTCTTTTTCAGTGCATGTTTGACAAGAAACGGTGTGACTTCTTCTACTGTACTTCCCAATATTCGGGCAATTCTTTGTCCATCACCTATATTGCGAAGCAATAATTCAGTGAAGACCATTCCCGGTTGCATTGTCCCCACAAATACTTCTTTATACGTTTTCAGTTCTTTGTTACATCCTTGTGAGAAATACGTAAGTAATCGTTTTGAACTGCCATAAATCAACGTTTTGGGAATCTTCATATTGTTACTACCCAAACCTTCCATGTTATAGACAATTCCTTGTTGCTTCTTAATCATATGTTCTAAGGCAACACTGGTACCAAGCATCATCCCCGTGACGTTGATGTCAATCACGCGTTTAATCTCAACATCCGATAATTCCGAAACGACTTTGTGATCTTGATCGACACCGGCGTTATTGATCCAGATATCGATTGGTCCAAAGGAGGCGATGGCTTGTTCTTTTGCCAAGACGATTTGGGTTTTCTCACGGACATCACATATAAATGCTTGGAAAGGTCTTTGAAGATTTTGTTGTGATGCTTCAATGCTTGTTTGAGAAGTACCTGTATAGGAAACTTGATGTCCTTGTTTCAAAAATTCACGAACTAATCCGTGGCCAATACCACGGGTTCCTCCTGTTATAAATACATGCATGTTATCACCTCTTATAGTCCAAATGAGAATAGATATTTACTGAGCACAAATCGAAAGACCAAGAGTGCTGCACCGAGGAGAATAAAGATCACTCGTGCACCTGTTCGACCGTAGATATACTCCATATCAATGAATTTAATTCGTAACGTAAACGTTATCCAAATCAAGGTTAAGTTGATTCCTGTTAACCCCATGATAATGAGGTAGCCTCCAATTAATACATACATCCAGTCACCAAAGTTCATTCAGCCACCTTCTTCGAATCTTTTGTTAAGCGATGAATCGTTTGAATTTCCTGTGGTGTCAAATAACGCCACGATCCTTTTTCAAGACCGTAATCCGTGATGTTCATAATTCGAATCCGTTTTAACGAGCGAACGCGGTATCCAAGAGCACTACACATCCGTCGGATTTGGCGATTCATTCCTTCGGTAAGTGTAATCTTAAAGGTCTGTTTGTTCGTTTGTTTCACGTTTGCTTTCTTTGTGATGGTACCCAGAATTTCAACACCGTTACGCATTTGTGTGATAAATTCTCTGGTAATTGGTTTATGAACATTAACGATGTATTCTTTTTCATGGTTGTTTCCGGAACGTAATATCTTATTGACAATATCGCCGTCATTCGTTAACAGCAATAATCCTTCACTATCTTTATCCAGGCGACCGATGGGGAAAATCCGTTTGGGAAACGTAATATAATCGATCACATTTGTCGGATCCTTCTTGTCGGTTGTTGAGGTAATCCCTTGTGGTTTATTCAGGACAATATAGACAAAGTCATTATCTTGATTGATGGGTTCGTCGTTGACGAGAATGAGCGCGTCTTCGTCGACATGATCTCCTAATGTTGCAACGACGCCATTCACCTTAACAAGTCCTTGTTCAATTAAAGAATCGGCTTTTCGCCGACTGCAATATCCAATTTCACTTAAGTATTTGTTTAATCGTGTAGACATAGAGATTCCTCGCTTCTAATCCGTTCTCATTATAGCAATCAACAATACGAATGTAAACAAAAAACACAGGATGGGTGTCCTGTGTCAATTCTGTTATTATTCTTCAATCATGTAATTGACAGCCTCCATGATTACATCATGATTGTGATAGGAATAGGTGAAGTGCTCTGCATCATTGGTTGGATGCAATAACAGTCCGCCAACCATGAAATAGGGTACCATGAGTTCAAGGGTTTCTTCACCATTATCAATGGTAAAAATACTGTACAAGATTTCTTGGGTAATGAACTGTTCCTCATCGTATGTACTCGTGTCGTTTAAACTGGTACCACTACCGAATATCATCAATACGCTATCGTTGATTAATGCACCTTCACTTGTATAACTTGGTACGATGTAAACACCACTGCCATATATACGATACGGTTCGCTTGTTACGCCAACGGCAACTTCTAGTCGTTCATGTTCAAGCGGATCTGTTTTCTCGATATCAAGTGACGTATTGGAATCTTTCTCATACCACTGTGGTGTGAAAGTGAAGGTGTTATACTCTTCGTATAATTCCTGATATTCATCCATATAGTCGTCATAGCGGGTATCATTTTTTACGTTTAAAAATGTGTATGCCCGGTAGGTATATTGATCGTCCCCTACAAAAACAAGTAATCCCGATTTCTCGCGTTGCTCAAAGTCACGGAACCATCGGTTTTTTATGGTAATCTTCTCACCAATTTGGTAAATGGTTGCGAGTTCATACTGTTGTCCATCATGACTGTCGTAAAAATAGACTTTATATGGTGTTGTTATAAGCAAAAAGACAAAAGCAACAAGTGCAAATACACTTGGTATTGCAATTATAATCCATTTTTTCATAGCATGTTTCTCCCCTTTTTAATTTGTACTCATCGCTGATTTTATCAGGTGGTATCCACCATATATAACCGTGTCATCTCCTAGTTTTGAGTGTCTTAACTTCGTATTTTCATAGATCCCTGGTAACGTGTACGCTTTGGCGTGTTTGCGAATGTCTTTCATTAATTCTTTGCCGAAGTTCTCAACGATGCCACCACCGATGATGACCAAATCGGGATTGAAGATGTTCATGATAATCCCGACACCCATTCCTAGATACGCTTTGAATTGATCGATGGCTTCGATGGTTAACACGTCACCGTCTTCCACAGCCTTACGCAGTTGTGAACTTTTGACAACACCGGCTTTGGCTTCTTTTTTTAATACGGTCTTACGACCTTTCTTCATCTCTTTTTTAATGTAGGCTAAAATGCCTTTTTTGGAGGCATAACTTTCCAGACAACCTTTGTTGCCACAGCTGCATTTGACACCATTTTTACGAACAACAATGTGACCCAGTTCACCTGCAGAACCTTGGCCAATATAGAGTTCTCCGTTGATGACAATCCCGCCACCAAGACCCGTTCCCGGAAAGAGTCCAATCACGTTTTTATAGGGAATATCCAGTTCACAGTACTCCCCATACGTCCCGAGATTGACATCATTACCGACTAAGACCTTCGTATGATATCGATCTGCAAGGTGCCCCGCCAAATCAAATTGTTCAACGGGAAGGTTTGGTGCAAATATAACGTGTCCATTCTGATCAATAGTTCCTGGGAAACCAATCCCGATTCCTTGAATGGATTCATCACTTCGATTGATGAGTTCATCGATCACATGATAGACTTGTTGCATAAATCGCTCGAATCCATCATCTGCTTTGGATGGTTGTTTTTCCTTATCCATTATTTGCCCTTGATCATTAAAAACGGCACCGAGAATTTTCGTTCCCCCGATATCCAAACCGATAATTGCCATAGGTTCCTCCTAGTTAAAATGATACTTTATTATACCATGAAATCACCGTTTAACAAACGAGTTATTTGGTGTATAATTGATAACAATTGATGATGGAACTTCCTGGCTTTGTGTGATATAATAAGAAAAAAATATATGAGGTGCATTATGGATTTCTTCAGCAATGAGATTGGCCAAACAATACCCTGGTTTGGTTTTACTCATATTATGATTTTACTTGTGTTTATTGCATCACTTGTTGTGTTGTGGATACTCGGACCAAAGATTGGATCTAGTTCCAAAGAAAAATGGTTTCGCTATGGTTTGATATTTTTAGTTGTCTTGTTCGAGTGGCGTGTGTTTGAAGGACGAATGTTAAATGGATCCTTGTTCCGATTACCACTTTGTGCCATATCGCTATATGGTCTCACCTTCGCGATTGCCTTTTCAAACGAAAAAGCATATAAGATTTTTTACTTCTATGCCTTTGGTACGTTACTAACCTTCCTCTTCTTTGATACGTTATGGGGACTGGATCGTTGGAGTGGGTGGACCTACTTTGGGGCCCATGCAACCATCGGATGGTTGGCCGTATACGGATATCGCGTATTAGGGTATACACCGAATGCAAAAGATTTACACCTATCGATGGTAATCTTAGCCATCTATAGTTTCATTTCGGGATATGCGTACTACCGTTACGGTGGATCGGATGAACTGTTCTTATTCCATGCTCCCGCAGATTTTATGAACTTTTTAGTAGACATCAATCAAGTCGTGTACTTACTCGTTTTTGTACCACTTGCTGCATTATTGATGCATGCGATGTATCTACCAATAGTATTACAAGAAAAACCTAATAAAAAAGCATGATTCTGGTGAATCATGCTTTATTTATTTCTTGCAAAATAATATTCTGAAGATCCAATAATATTGGTATTGATTACATCGTTGATGATACTCATCTCGGTATATTCGATACATAATCCTTCTCCTTTTGATGTTGTATGAACTAGTGTAAATACTTCTCCACCTGAATACTCATCCTCTTCAAATTTAACAGGGATTGCGACAACTGCATCTTTGGAATCATCACTCTCTATTAAGTGGTCTTCGATACTTATTGTTGTATTGGCAAATACTTGATTATCTTGATATTGCGAATAACCTATCATGATCATAATGAATAGGGTTATCATTAAAACTTTTTTCATGGTCATTGATTTCATTTTTTCTCTCCTTTTTCTCCTATCAACTACTCAACTATTTATCGACTAGTATTCTTTACATAATTGTCGTAGATGTTCAAACATTTTACCTTGACACTTGATATCCATTTGATGCTTGATTGATTCGAATCCCTGTGGTTGAATATTTGGAGTTGATGTGAATGAAAATTGATTGTTTTGCCCTGTTTCTCCATTTATACAACCTAGTAAGTATCTGAAACACGTGATTTGTTGTTGGTATTCTTCCTCGATACAATCATGTTCTAGTGCAAATTTATAGGCTTCTTTAAGTGCACCTTGATGTACATACGTTTGGATTTGATGAATCATGTCTTTTCCGGCAATATTCATATGATTTCCTCCTTTTCAAAACAAAACTGGAGCATCCGTTGGACGGTGCTCCAGGTAATTATTATGTAGTATGGTCCAACCTCAATGGTTTACTTCTCTTGTTTTGACGAATCGCTAATTTTCAGTGATGACATAAACACTTTGTATTCGTTGAGGTTGTCTTTTGATTCCATATATGGTCGTAGTACGTCAACTACTTTTCGGGCTAAGTCGTTGAATTGATCGTCGTTAATGAAAATCGAAAAATATTCGGTACCAAAGTAGAAATCATTATCATCCGTTTGTTGTTGGCAAACGATTTTCGCTTGGGGGATTTCGTTTAAGAATCGTTTTAAGCAAATTTGAAAATTCGATTCTTGAATGGATTGTAACGCCTGTTTGCGGATGAGTGGTGAGATTTCCTCGGACTTCATCGCTACTGTATCATAGGGTAAGACGTAATACTTGGCAAGAATGCCATTAATATTCTCGGTATGATCCAATTGGAGGATGTCAATGCTTTCTAACTTCTTGATGTGATAATTGATTTTCGAAGGTGGTTCCCCAAGATGATCTGCCACTTGTTTCGCCGTCATCGCCTCTCCTTTATGAAGGATAAACAGTCGTAGTATCTTTATTCGGTAGGGATCAAAAGCAATTCGAACTTCTTTATCGGTATGTAGTACTTTTCTGTTCATTGTATCACTCTCCAAGTAATGATTTTTGTGTACATCTTCACCGTACAACTTATTGTAACGTACAAATTAGTTGTACGCAAGTTTTTTATATTTTATGAGACATATTCACATTATTTGTTTCATATTTAACGTTTTTATGATAGTCGAACAAAAAAAGACATACTTTATAGTATGTCTTTTGTATCGATATTTTAAATTACTGATCTGACTCAATATGCAACTCGTAATCGAATGTGGCAAACTCGCTATAGGCGCGTACACGTATATAGTAGATACCAGGTTCTAATGTATAGGAAAATTCAAAGTTGGTTCCTTCTCCGGCATCATCGTTATGAATTAGATCAAGAAAATTTGCATCATACAAATACCCATAGGTATCATTCGATGATTCGGTGTATACACGAATGGTTGTGGTTTCGGTGAGTTCGATTTGATAATAATCGTTTTCACCACTTTCACTGATGGATGTGATGATAACATCACCCAGTTGTACGACTTGATAATCGATTCGTGAGAGATCTGGTGGGAACCCTATGTTTTCCCAGACATCATCAAAGCGAGTCTCATCACCGAGAATTGTAATTGAGGTGAGTGGGTTATTCGCAAAGGCGTTCATACCAATTTCGATAACGGTCTCTGGGATTGTGACACTGGTAATAGCGTTATATGCAAAGACATGGTCTTCAATACTCAAGACTGCTATTCCATCAATGGATGCAGGAATTACAATCTCCGTAGCGTTTCCGGTGTAGTCGATGATGGCTTGGAGTGTTTTATGAAATACAATTCCGTCATCTGTAATATGGATAAACGGTGCTAATTCAATCGGAAAGCCAATATGCATCCACATCTCATCAAAGCGACTCGTATCCCCTAGAATAGTAATACTTTCAAGTGAATTTCCAGTAAAGGCCATATAATCAATAATGGTCACAGTTTCTGGAATCGTTATATCGGTAAGTCCTTTATACGCAAAAATTAGTTCCCCAATGTAGGTAATGACTACACCGTTAATTTCACTTGGAATGACTAGGACACTGGATTCTCCAACGTAGTCGATAATATCGTTTGCGGTGGTATCAAACACAATGCCTTCAGGGGTTGTGATTATGAACGTTGCGAGTTCCATTGGGAAGCCAATTTCTTCCCACATATCATTAAATCGGGAAGCATCACCTAAGATGGTAATACTGGTTAAGGATACCCCGATTTCATTGGTGGTATGGAAGGCTTCATATCCGATATATTGGACACTTTCCGGAATAACTAAAGTTGTAATTCCATGACCTTTGAAGGCCATATCATCAATTACTTCGACGTTGTTCCCTAGAATGACTTCCGTCAATACACCCTTGGTGGATGCGAAAGCCCGGAACAAAATTTCATGGACGCTGTCGGGAATGGTGACGGATGTTAATGTGCGGTTCCCTTCAAAAGCACTATAGCCAATCGCGGTTACTGGAACTCCTTCAATTTCAGCTGGGATTGTGAGCGTTGTTGCGGTTCCGGTATATCCGACAATCGTTTCTGTGCTCGTATTGAAGACAAACCCTTCTGGAGTTGTGACCAAGAACGCGGCTAGTTCTATCGGGAAACCAATGTACTCCCAGATGTGATCAAAGCGCGTTGAATCTCCTAAAATGGTGATGCTGGTTAATGGATTGTCCGCAAAGGCACCGTATTCGATTTCGACAACACTTTCGGGAATCGTTACGCTCGTCAATCCTCTTGAGGTAAACGCAGAGTTCTCAATCATCAACACGGTTGTATCATTGATTACATCGGGAATGATAATGGTTGTTGCAGTACCGACATAATCGATAATCGCATGATATTCTGTATGGAATACAAAACCATCTTCTGTTGTGACAATGAATGGAGCAAGTTCCATCGGGAAGCCGATGTGTCGCCAATTGTCATTAAATCGATTTTGATCCCCTAAAATGGTAATGGAGGTGATTGGATTATCAGCAAATGCCCCGTAGCCAATGTACAAGATGGATTCGGGAATCGTGATAGTGTCGATGTTTTGATTGGCAAACACGTATTCGTCAATATACCATATATCTACATCGTTAACGACCGATGGAATGACGATACTTGAACTTGTACCGGTATAGCCCATGAGCCATCCGTTTATGGTATTAATAACAAATCCGTCTTCGGTGGTGATGATGAAGTTTGCTAATTCAATGGGAAAACCAATCTCCAACCAATCTTCATCAAAGCGAGATGTATCGCCAAGAATGGTGATTGTTGTAAAGGAATCTGCAACAGTATAATAGGGTTCAAATGCGCCGTAGTATATCGTTTCAACACTTTCAGGGATTGTCAATGATGTCAAACCGTGATCATCAAATGCTCGATAGCGAATCACTTCAACACCACTTCCAAGATGGAGTTCGGTTAAAGCACCCCTGGTTCCCGCAAATGCTTCGTCTTTAATCTCAATAACGGTGTCTGGTATCGTCACAGATGTCAGATTCGTCCGTCCTTCAAATACTTCTTCACCAATAATCAGTACGTCGATACCATCAATTTGTGATGGTATATCAATGATTGTTGCGCTACCTTCATAGTCGATGATGGTTTGCGTATTCGTATTGAAGACGTAACCATCCGCGGAGGTAACGATAAATGTAGCTAGGTTCATCGGGAAGCCAACATTTTCCCACACATCATCAAAGCGACTATCATCACCTAAGATGGTAATGCTCTCAATAGGGTTGCCGTAGAACGCATAACTCTCTATGTCCGTTACCGACGCAGGAATGGTGATGTCCGCTAGATTATTAAAGACAAAGGCTGCGGCACCGATCACTTCCAAAGTATCTGGAAGAGACACACTGGTTAATCCAACTTCCATAAATACTTCATATCCTAGACCAATGACCGTTACTCCATCAATCGTACTCGGAATGCTAAGTGTGGTTGCTGTACCCGTATACTCGATGATGGTTTGAGTATTCGTGTTGAATACGTAGCCATCCGCAGTGGTAACGATAAATGTAGCTAGGTTCATCGGGAAGCCAATGGTTTCCCATTCATCATCAAAACGCGTCTCATCACCAAGAATGGTAAGTGTTGTGATGGACTCGCCAATGATATTCGTTGTTTGGAATGCTTCATCACCAATATCAGTAACGCTTGCTGGGATTGTTAACGTTGTAATCCCATGACCTTTAAAGGCTTCATCTCCAATGATTTCAACATTACTTCCTAAGTACACTTGGGTTAAAACACCTTTGGTGGACGCAAACGCCCGTTCTTCAATAATCGTTACAGTGTCGGGAATGGTGACACTGGTTAAGGTTCGATTCTTCTCAAATGCACCGCTGGCAATAATCACAACATCAACGCCATCAATTTGCGATGGAATTGTGAGTGTTGTTGCATCACCAGTATATAAATATAATTCTCCGGTATTGGTATTAAAGGTAAATCCGTCGGGAGTGACGGTAACAAATCCGGCAAGTTCAATTGGGAATCCAATATCCAACCATTCATCATCAAATCGTGTGCTATCTCCTAATATCGTAATTGCTTCAATGCTGTAGGACGCAAAAGATCGACGGGCGATGGTTGTAATCGATTCCGGAATCGTAAGTGATATCGTTCCATATACGTCATAGAACGCATATTGTCCAATGCTAGTAACGGCGACACCATCAATCTCAGAAGGAATGACAACGGTAGTATCACCACCAACATACACGATAATTTCTTGGCTTGTTTTATTAAAGATAAATCCATCATCTGTTTCTACAATAAAGCTTGCCAATTCCATCGGGAAGCCAATTTCCAACCAGACGTCGTCAAACCGGGATTCATCACCTAAAATGGTGATGGATTCGAAGTTGTTACGACTGAATGCATCGTACCCAATCGTCGTAATACTTGCGGGAATCGTCAGGTTGACAATCTCACCATATCGGAATGTTGCCGCCATAATTTCGGTAACCGTTATATCATTTATGGTTTCAGGGATGACAAGGTCCGTGGCATTGCCAAAATACTGAACGATCGTTCCCGTACTTTCTAAGAACCCATACACCTCATGTACAACATAACTAGGATGCAATTCAAAGGATAGTCCTGTTAGGATCCATACGTCATCAAAGCGAGATGCATCCCCTTCGATCGTAATCGATTCAATGGGTGTTGCCTCAAACGATGACCATCCAATCGATTCAATTGTTTCCGGGATGGTAATGGTTGTCAACTCGGTATCGGAAAAGGCACCGATACTGATTTGTCGTACGCTATTGGAAAATGTTACCGACGTGATATCTGTTCGGGCAAACGCCCCATATCCAATCGTGACGACGGTATCGGGAATGACGACTTCATCATCACTACCGACATATCGTAAAATTACTTCTTTCGTATCATCAAGATAGACAAATGTCCCATCATCCACAAAAAACTCTTGCATCATAAAATAATTATAGTCAATTAAGCTATTTACGAGATCATCAAAGATATCGATGAACGTGGCAATTTCATCTTCGGTTAAATCAATCTCTTCGTCTAAAAGTTGATACTCACCGACAATGGTTCCAAAAAAATCAATAAAATCATTGCTATTCACTAAATTGATAACAAGCCGTTTTTGATCATCGGATAGATTATTAACCGCACCATCCAACGCAATAACTTGATTGTAGTATTGGCGATAGATTGATCCGGACATGTCAATAACTCTCACGGTAAAAGTTTTCGTTGCTGCGACATTACCGGCATTATCTGTTGCATTATAGGTAAGTGTGTATTCTCCTGCCGTGTTACTATCTACGGTTCCTGTTACAACACACTCTACGCTCGCATCCATATTGTCAGTGACGCCACAAACGGGCTCTGTAAATTCTTCACCAGCAAATATCATCGTAGTTCCACCGGTTACTGTGATTGTGGGTGCTTCGGTATCCTCAATCACTTCTGCTGTAACGGTAACGGTGAACGTTCGCGGTGTTGCCTCATTCCCAGCACTATCCACTGCCGTATACGTTAGTGTATATTCACCAACTGTATCGACTAGTACTTCACCGGTTTTCGTACAGGTTAAATCGGTATCTACATTATCCGTAACCGTACAAGTCGGTTCGGTAAATGTTCCCCCTACTTCTAACGTTGATACACCACCGGTTAGTGCGATCACCGGAGGCGAGGTATCCTCTTCTGGTGTGTCTGGATTTAACAAATCACAGGCACTAAAAAAAGCAACGCTCAAAAGTATCATTGCTAAAGTCATTATTTTCTTCATAGTCATGTCCTCCCTTATATAAAGTCAACTAATATTATCTCACACCACCTCTGTAAAATCAATTACAAACAAGAAAACACACACCGGTTTATAAACGGTGTGTGTCGATTTACTCTTCCATTTTATAGAGGTATTGATTTTTCCCATTGTGCTTCGCTTGATACATCAATCGATCGGCTTTACGCGCAACATCTTCTCTAACTGTTGCTTGGATAACACCGATGGATACGGTTGTATGAATATTCTCAAATTCTTGGGATAAAGCTTGTGTTTGTTTCAATATATCTTCAGCCATTCTTCGGATGGTTTCCTCTGAATCAAATAACAACCCAACAAATTCGTCTCCTCCAAGGCGGTAAAACCGTGAGTGATCATCTTCATGGAGTTGTAATATGGCCGCAAATTGTTGTAAAAATCGATCGCCTTCCCGGTGACCTAATTGATCATTAATGATTTTAAAATCATCCAGATCTAAAAACATGACGTGAAATTGTTCATTACGGTACCGTTCGCCATAATGATAATCAAAGGTGTATTTATTGAATAACCCTGTTAATGAATCATGGTGGGTTTTATAGAAGACATCTTCTTCGATGGTGATAAACGGGGTCACGATTGTGAAATGAAGAGCGATCAATTTCTGCTGCACATCAATTTGATCGGTCATGAGGCGTAACCAAATACGCTCGTTGTTGTTTTTGATTGGAAATGTGATATTGCTTGGTGTGGAAACATCCAGAAGGTTTGATGCAATACCATCATAATACTCCTGACGTCCCCGTACTTTGGCAAACATATTGTCCAAATCCATATCCGCGAGTAACTGCGATAAACGAAGGGATTCTTGTTCTTGATATCCGAATAGCGTAAAGGACCCCACAATAAGATGAAGTACAAGATCATCGAGTTCATCAATAACACTGTAGCAAATGCATTTGTCTTCACGGTGTAATACAACATCCTTAATGCCATCAAGTTGGAACTCTTGTTCAATGGTCTTTAACGCCTTGTTGAAGTACTTAAATTTCATTTGCAAACTCCTTCAATTATAATTTCATGATCAGGTACTATTATTGTGTTTGATCATTTACTAATCGGACGTCCAGATTGAATGTACTGAATCATCACATTCGTCACACGAGGACTAAACTGTTGTCCTTCACCCTCACGGAGTTGTTGAATGATTTCTTCATTGGACAGTTTTGGTTGATAGACTCGATTGTGCGCCATCGCATCAACCGCGTCACAGATATGTAAAATCTGTGACAAGAATGGTATTTGATCGCCTTGTAATCCGTCGGGATAGCCCTTGCCATTCCACCACTCATGGTGATGACGAACGATTCGTGCGATGTCACTTAGTCCTTCGGACTGTGATATAATTTTATACCCATAAACGGGGTGTTCTTTGATCAATTCGTATTCGTCTTTGGTTAGTCGGCCTTTCTTATTTAATACGTCAGAGGACACCCCAACCTTACCGATATCATGAACAATCCCAGCCCAATACAAGTTACGAATATCTCTTTCCGCTAAACGTAGTTCTTTAGCGATGTTGGCACAAAGTGTAGCAACGTGTTCACTGTGTCCACCGGTATAACGGTCATAGAGTTCCAATGTACGAACCAAACTTAATACGATATCATCTTTCATTTGATTTTGATTTTTCAATAAACTACCAATGGAAAAATAGCTATTCATCAGTCGTTGAAACGATGCGAAATTCTCAAGATCGTCTTGTTTAAACGATTTATCAGAATCATGATAAATATCAAAACTCATTCCAGCATATTCGGTTTTACTTCGGAATACAGTGAAGCGAATCGATTCTTTTAAACGTCCATATCGTTCAACAAAGTCATCGACTTTTTGATTGTTTTCAAACACGATATCATAATCGGTGTCTCGTATCAGTTTAGGTGTATCAAACGACCAGACGAATCCTTTACTTAAGAACTCCATTTGATTTAAGTAATCAATATCATAGCCTTTAGCAGCAATAAACTCGACATAGTCCTCATTCTTAATATTACAGGATGCACGATCAAAGTTCGGATACAATGTACAAGCAATTAAAAACATCCGTTCCAAGTAATTTCGTTCAAATTGTTCCACTTCTTCAGGAAGAGTGTTTTCGACATTGAGGAGATTGTTTGTAGAAACAATCAACTGTTCTAAATTGGTGTTCGCCTGTTTCATTAAGTCTAAATTTTCCTGGCGTTCCAATAATATAATCCGCACGATACTGGCAATAATCGATACAATCATGATAAACAAGCTAACTTCAACAGCTTCGATTGTATATCCAATCCCGGTTTGGAACGAAACTGCAACAATATTAAGAATCACCATTAAGATGATGTTAATGACAAATATCATGCGGTAGGAAAACTTGAATGAGGCAATAATATACATGAGAATGATAAAGATTTGGAAATTCTCAAACTTCGCAAAATCATGACCAATCTCAGCAAATACAAAGACTGTTATCAATCCAAAAACTACAAGAAAAATCCCAGCTTGAAGTGTTCGCTTTGTCCCTTGATGGAACGAATCATCATGAAGATGTGAGTTTAGAATCAAACTACCAAAAATCAAGATGCCAAAGATACTTCCACTCGCCCAATATGGGTAGCTATCAAGAAAGTGCTCAAATCCATAGAACAAGCTCAAAGATGTGACTCCAAACAAAGCTCCTATCATTCCCGTTGCCACAATAATCAATAAAAACAGACCTAAATCATTCGCTTTTAATTCCTTTTCCAGTGGTAAATTCGATCGATCCATCAACCACGAAAACACAAATACTTCTGCAAGATTGGCAACTGTAAACAACAATGCTAAGAAAAATGTAATATACAGTGCTTCATCGACATAAAGTATACGAAATGCCAAGTTACCTAAGACAACGGCACTAATTATTCCTGGTAAAACTTGCTTGCGATAGATATAGAAAAACATCGTATACAGTCCGGCTGCAGGATAGAAAAACGCTCCTGCCCCATGAAACTGCGTATACGACAATCCTAACAGAATCATTAAGAATGTAGCAATAAAAATGATTCCATTACGTTGTTTAATAGATAAATGATCAAACATCTTCCCACCCTCTTTTAAATCCAGATGTTTATCATTATGTACATTTTTTAATGTACATTCCTATAAAGATTTTAGCATACAAACTACTTGAACACAATTTATATCGTGAAATGCACTGCGTTATGAGCTCTAAAAAAACCACTAAAAAAACCATAGTTTCCTAACTATGGTTCTTCAAAAATCAATCACTTCAGTACTGTTTATTGATGATTTATAATGATATCTTTATAGAACAACACCGCTTCTGTTAGACAGGTTTTTGGTATCGCTTCATTGATTCCGTGAATTTTCTTTAAATCCTTATTATCCATACGAACTGGACTGAAGCGTAGTGCTGATTCGGTAATCTCACTAAAGTATCGACAATCGGTACCACCAAGCATAACGTAAGGACTCACCAAGACATCGGGATAATTCTTCATAATCATCTTCACAATGTAACGATAAGCATCGTTTGAAGTCGAGGAGATTGGGGATGCTTCCCGTGCTTCTAAGAGTTCGGCTTCAATGTCGTATTTCTTTGCAATTTTTTGTAATACATTAAACGATGAATCAATATTTTGTATCGGGTGAATCCGTAAGTTGGCGGTAACGGAAGCTTCCGCAGGAATGACATTCTCCGCATCACTCCCTTCCTGCATTGTAAACGCAATTGTCGTCGATAACAACGCTCGTCCAAATGGATTAATCTTCGGTAATAACCATGTCAATAATGGTTTAAACAACCACAGATTTCCAAACAAGAAACGATAGGGTCCCTTCATCGCCGGTGCCGCTTCACTGAAAATAGCGGCTACTTCGGGAATCATTTTTGTCTTCAAAGGAAAGTGATTCTCGACATCTTGGACAAACGCACTCAAGCGTGCAATCGGTGAATTCTTCGGCGGATAACTGGAGTGTCCCCCTGCGCTTTTGGCGGTGAACTTAATATTCGCATACCCTTTTTCAAGGACTCCGATTAATGCAATGGGTTTTTGAACCGATGGTAAACTACCACGGACAATCGCACCACCTTCATCTAGGACAAGATACGGTTTGACACCAAACTCTTGCAATTTCTCGACACTCTTATGAGCTCCAAATCCACTGGTTTCCTCATCCGTAGAACTTGAGATATAAATATCGTGTTCTGGTGTAAATCCTTGTCCAATTAACTCATCAATGGCTTTGAAGATACCATATAATGTCGACTTGGTATCCAATGTCCCACGACCATAGATCAAATCCTCCGTTAGATGTCCACTAAACGGGGGATAATCCCATCCCGAGTTGGATGCCGGAACAACGTCTTGGTGAGCCATTAAAACAATCGGTTTATCGCTTGATTTTCCAGTCCATTTAAAGAGAATTGAATGTCCTTCAAATACAGTCTGTTCCATTGTATTATATACATTTGGAAACAACTCTTGTAAGACCTTATGAAACGCTTCAAATGCCGTAACGTCTTTCGTTTTTGGATCGTAGGACAAAGTCTTCACTTGAATCATTTTTTGGAATTCGTTGGCATATTGTTCACTTAATGTCTTGTCAACCTCTATTGGTGATATATTTAAATTCTTATCTTTAATAACAAAGGATCGAATCAACGCAACAAGTAGTAATACTAATATAAGTCCTACTACACCTAGTAATATATATAACCCAATCATACAAATCCCTCCTATATCTTCTCTTTATCAAATAAGTACTTCGCTACAGCAACTGTGACAAGGGCAGCAATCAAGATAATGATAATCACTTGGCCATTGACAAACGTGGGGGCAATCATACTGAGAAGAATGACGACAACCATCGGCGCAATGACAAGTTTCCAGTTGCCTTTAAAATATTTATATCCTAACGCCCCAAACAAGGCACTGATAACCCAGGTAAAAGCAGGTGCTAAGATTTCCGATTGGAGTAGTGGTTTTAGTGGTAACAACAAGATCACACCAAGTGATAATATCACCACGGTTGTAATCGATGAAAAGGCGACACTTACCGTACTAACCACTTCATTCTCCGGAGTGTTAATCTCCGTCTTACAGATTTCTCGTGCATTCATAACACACGGTACTTTTAGATTGATTAGGTTCCCTGTCACAAACGCCAAATACGTTGCGCTGGTTCCCAGGAGTGGTGAATAGGTCATCATTTCAATCAATCCACCTGGAAGATAAATCACACTAAGGGCGATTACTCCAGTAGTAAACTGTCCCCAGTTGGGACTAATACCGGTAATAATCCAAATCAAACTCGGTGGTAATAACATCACAACTAATCCAAGAACGATAAAGATCCGTCCATAAAGGTGCATTTTATTACGATAGGTCATTAGTAGATCCCTCCCATTCCGAGAAGAACGGCAACGCTCATCCCAATCAACATACTAAAGGAGAGTTGGAAGTTCTCTAACCATTTCATTTTTTTCGTTGTAACTAGATAATCGAGTCCTGCCATAGTTGCAAAGCTCACGACAAAGACAATTAAGGGAACAACCGTTGTCTTTGTGACAATCTCATCACTGTATACCCCATCGACAATCGCTCTCGCATTGTACCCGAAGATACGCGAAAAGGCATCGCCAAAATAAGCGGATATCAATCCGATAAAGACCCCTTGAAACAAGAGTGGACCAAAACTCCGTCCTTCTTTTGTCGTTGCTTTGTCGACGACTTTAGCTTGATACTTCTTAAAGAGAAATAACGTAAATAAACTTCCCCAAATTATCGCAATCGTCATCGTAAAGGCAATCGTCACGAAATTTTCAACGGTAAGATTCAACGCATTAACACCTTCTACGGCTAAATCCGCAGCCATTAACTCATAGTGAAGGGCCCCTAACACAGACAACCGAATCCATGGTAGTGGGATTCCTAAAAATCCACTCATTGTAATGACTCCGATAAAGATTCCAATCGATGGTAAAACACTAAAGCTAATCGATGATACAATTGTCTTCTTAATCAGCGACGAATCCATGTTTAACTCTTTACTACGTTGATACGCATGATACGCGAAAAACAGCGAACCACTGATAATAAAGATCGTTACAAACGCCCCAATGATATAGAGCCATGGTGCTTCTTTGACGTCGGTAATACTGATTAGTAATGGAATCACAGTCCTCATCCTCCTTATGTTTCACTTATCCTAATTTTATCACACAAATGAATCCTTTGTGTTTGTTTTTCAGAGACTATTAAAAAAACCACAATTTGACATTGTGGTTTTTGTTTGTCGTAACGAATTAACGTTTACTAAATTGTGGTGCACGACGAGCTTTTTTGAGACCTGGTTTTTTCCGTTCTTTGACACGTGGGTCACGGGTTATTAAACCAGCAGCTTTTAAAATAGGACGATAGTCTTTGGAGACTTCTAATAATGCTCTTGTAATACCGTGACGGATCGCACCAGCTTGGCCACTGAGTCCGCCTCCGTATACATTCACTTCGATATCAAATGTTTTTAAGTTGTTTGTTTTGGTAAGTGGTTGTTCCACGTCTAAACGTGTTGCAGCACTTGGAATATATTCGTCGAATGGGCGACCATTGATTAAGAACTTCCCAGTACCTGGGCGTAAGATAACGCGGGCAACAGAACGTTTACGACGTCCGGTTCCACGATACATAACTGATTTTGCCATGGTTTAGTCCTCCTTAACCTTTGTACGGAAACACTTCAGGTTGTTGTGCTTGATGTGGGTGTTCGTTTCCGGCATAGACGAATAATTTTTTGTACATTTGACGACCTAATCTTCCTTTTGGAAGCATTCCTTTTACAGCAAATTCAATCAAGCGCTCTGGATGCGTTTGATTCATTACTTTTGCAGTGGTTTCTTTTAGGTGTCCAGGATATCTTGAATGTCTGTAGTATTTCTTTTGGTCCCATTTGTTACCTGTTAACTCGATGTGTTCTGCGTTGATGACGATCACGTAATCACCACAGTCTACATGTGGAGTAAAGGTTGGTTTGTGTTTTCCGCGAATCACAGAAGCCACTTCTGTCGCTAAACGACCTAAGCGTTTCCCGGTAGCGTCAATCACATACCATTTGCGTTCAATTGTCTCGTTATTAGCCATGAATGTTTTCATGCGTGTTTACCTCCCATATTTATACTTCTGGGCGTGGGTGTTTCTTTAATGTACCGGACTATATAATAGACTATTTCAATAGGCATGTCAAGGAATTTAACGAAGTTTTTTTATTTAGTTTGTAATTTAAACTAAAATCCCGTGTCAGCGTAGGTAAGCCAAAGTACTGAACTCACTTTTTTCGCTTTTTCAATTTTTACGAGGGAATCACGCAGGTGAGCCCCTCGAAATAAATTTTCTTTAATCAAACATGAATCCAATCAATATTCCCCATGCCATCAGATCAAAAATAATTAATGCACCATGGAGTAACAGAATCGGTTTTACAGGTATTTTTTGAACCACTTTATCACGCAAGATGAATGTTCCAATCAACGCGATCAAATCAAATCCTAGCGTCAACAGCATCCACATCACAACCGTATCTTCACCTGAACTATGCGTAACGGATCGTGCGATTAGGAGTAGCACAACGACTTGTGGTCCATACGTTAGGTAATAGAATCCTTTTCGTTGTTCGCGGATAACGTGTTTACGAAGCACATAAGAAATCAAGTAATACATAAATAGTAGGATACCGATTCCTGCGAGAATCATAATCCCTATCATAAAATAAAGCAATACTTCCCATCCACCATAGCCTTCGCCATGAATCGGCTCTGACACAAGCGTTAATTCACTAGTGGATATGCTGTATTCAAAGTAAAAATACTCATCATCTAGATACACTTCAGCGGTCTCTTCATAGGTGTAGAATTCTTGCGCTAAAACCGTTCCATCAGATTGAAACACAACAACATAAAAATCATCGTAGGACTCAACATCAAACAAGACATCATACTCGCACGTCTCATCGGTCCAAATGTTATTGTCAATGTACGCCCGATACGAGATGTAATCACCATCGTTCAGGAATGTAAAAGACTCATAGTTCGAATATTCGGAAGAATAACTGGGTAGTACGGTGTCCGTTGCAACATCACTTTGAACCAATACATCAACATGAATATCTACCGGCGTTGAATAGTCACAATCGGTAAAAAACACTGTCACCGGATCGACCCACATCGCCATTGAAATATCACTTGTTTGCAATAAAAAGGCAAGAATCGTCACAAGTGCAAATATCCATTTTTTCATAGGATTCATCCCTCCCTTTGCATTGCTTAATTTATGTTAATTATAACACACTTTACATTGATTACGAGTACAAAAAAAGAGTTGATATTGAATCAACTCTTTTGTCTTATTTTCGATAATACACCATCCACAAAATACCATATTGATCTCGTAACGAGTAGCCTAGTTCACTCCAACCGACATCACAGGGTTCATAAAATACTTCACGAGCTTCTTTCTGTAAAACAGAGAACGACTTCTGAACGCTCTCTATCGTCGGGAGTTCAACGTTGACAGTCACTCGTACTTGATCTTTATAGGGTTGATCTTTGGCGTCCCCGATAAATAGAGGACTACCACCAATCGATAATGCCGCATGCGCGATATTGTCCTTATCGGGATGATCGGGGAAAAACTCTTCATAGGTGGTTATCTCACCAACAACTTCAGCGTTGAATGCTTGTTTGTATAATTCGATGGCGTCTTTGGCACCATCGACGCTAATAAATGGGAATACACGACTCATGAAATCTCTCCTTTACCGATGTTGATCAATCAAGATCGGGTTGCCATCGGGGTCCACTAAAGTAATATGTCCTATACCTTCCGTAGTCGTTGTTGTTTCGATTAATTGGATTCCTTTTGATTGAAGTTCCTGTTCAATTTGGCGAACATCCGTAAATGGATTTACTTCTTCGGCATTGGTATTCCATCCCGGATTAAAGGTTAATATGTTCTTCTCAAACATCCCTTGGAATAGTCCAATCACGGCATCACCGTTTTTGAGTATTAGATAGTTGTACTCGATATCGCCACCAAGTTTGGTAAACCCTAGTTTCCGATAAAATTCATACGATACTTGTAAATCCTTAACGGTTAAACTAATTGAAAATGCACCTAGTTCCATACGTTCCTCCTTGTGTTATCTACCTTTATTATAGCAAACGAAAAGCACTATCGGGCGGATAGTGCTTTATGTAATAGGAAGAATATCTATTCTAATCATCAATGTTATCATACATTGTTGTAACGATAGCGATCAACTCTGTGGTACTAAGACCGTATTCTTTACATGTCACAAGCGAGTCTTGGAGTAATGATTTGACGGCGTCAATCTTTTTTTCTTTCAGTTTTTGTTGCGAGTTTTCTTTCACGTAAGATCCTTTTCCTTTTACCGTGTAGATAAAGCCACCTTGTTCCAGTAGTTCCCATGTCTTTTTAATGGTTATAATGCTAACGCGTAATTCTTTTGCAATGGTACGCATTGATGGAAGGACTTCATCTCCGGCGATATCACCATTGATAATTTGGGAAGATATTTGTTCGTAGAGCTGTTGGTAAATCGGTGTTTGTGAGGTATTCCGAACAATGATGTTTTTCATAAATCAATGTCCGCGAAGTTATGTTGGGAACGTTTGATTGCGAAAATACTAATTACAACACCGAGGACAGTAGTGATTAGGAAGGGAGTGATTTGAGATGCAAGGGTACCTTCAAAAACATCGCGCATCCATTGGAACTTAATCGCACCGTATTCAAAGATAAAACCATAGACAAGGGTAGCAACAACCGCATAGATGGTTGGTAACCCAAAGTGGTGTGCGGTTTTAAAATAGGCCGGTAGAAAGATGACATTAAACAATCCGTATAAGAGAATAACAACCCCAAAAAAGGCAAGATTGATATCCATAAATAGATTGAACTGGCCATACAGGATATTGTGGAGGATTCCAAAGATCACGGCAAAGGCAATATGGACGCCTTCTAAGATAAATAGTGCATAGGCTTTGGAGGTTACAATGTCATCGCGTTTAATTGGTAATACTGAGGTGAAGTTATAATCACCGTTGGCGAGGTATGCCGAATAGATTTGCGGGATGGAAATCCAAAAGAAATACATAAATACTAACATGAAAATCCAGTTTGGGATCAACATTAATGCCGCAAGTAATAACGGTAATAGGAAAAAGAATTTATGAATTGATAAGGTTAATTCTTTGTAGATAAGTGGTTTCATAATTGTCCCCCCTCATTTGCATGGAAAATCATAATATCATCCAGGCTTGGTTGTCCAATTTTACAAGTGTCGGTTGTTGCGACGTCTTTTGTTTTGATTAATCCGTTAAAGCCAAAGGCGTTTTCACGGTAGGATATTAAGCGATCTTTGATTTGTTGCAGTTCTTCTTTTGTTCCGCCAACAAATCGATATTTGTCAATCATATCATCCTTGGTACAAGAATCAATGATTGATCCATTTTTGATAAAGGTAATATAATCGGCACATTTATCGAGATCACTTGTAATATGGGTGGAAAAGAGAATACTCGTTTCTTCATTTTCAACAATGCTTTGGAAGACTTCTAATAAGTTATCCCGGGCAACGGGATCAAGTCCACTGGTGGGTTCATCCAAGATCAATAGTTCCGCGTGGTGGGATAAGGCAAGGGATATCGCATATTTTAATTGCATCCCTTTGGACAACTCATCAATCTTTTTACTGGGGTCTAAATGGAACGTGTCAAGGTAGGATTGATAGAGTGCTTCGTCCCAATTCGGATAGAACCGTTTGTAGACATTGGTTACTTGATTCAAGGTTTTCTTGGGATAGAATAATTCACCCGATACATACCCAATGCTCGATTTAATCTCCATTTCATGGATATCGATATCTTTTCCTAAGATGGTGACATCCCCACCGTCCCGCTTCACAAGATTCAACATTGATTTAATTGTGGTCGTTTTCCCGGCCCCATTTTCACCGATGAATCCCATGATGTATCCTTTGGGAATGGAAAAACTAACATTATTCAAGGTAAAGGTTTTATATTCTTTTCGTAGATTGGAAATTTCTAGACTGTTCATATGGGTTCTCCTTCTGTGTATATCGTACATACACAGTATACACTCATGGTTTTCCAATTGTCAATAGAAAAAAAGAAATTAACTATACAGAAGATGCGTGCAAACAAAAAAGCCCCTAAGGGCTCTATCATTTCACATCATCAATCGATCTTACTGGAAGCCAATCATCCATATTAGAGAATGCACTTTTGTCAAACGAAAAAGCATGTACTTGTTGAACGTCTTTTATTGTGATTATTGGTGAACACTCCCACTACTTACAATAGGTATTGTTGAAGTAGGGGCTTCTCGGGTAATGCGCACTATCGCGCGCAAATCAATCGAGCTATCAAGGTTGTCCCATCCTCTATGTAATATCTATTCTTTTGTTTTCTGTTTTTACTCCCTTCTACTATTTACCTACTTGCATACTATCATATTGTTGTAGAAGTGGCAAAATGCAGAAAACGCAATATTTTCGAAAATGCAAAGCATTTCTGCACCAGAAATGATATATATTCATCTCCCACTTACCAAATTTTCGAAAATTTGCTTGAAGAAGGAGTCTTCTATATATGAAACGATAAATATCTCTTACCTCTGAATCGAACCAAAGCTTTGTTGTTTAATTTGATACGATGGCTAATCCCATCAACCATTGCGTTTGATTCGTCAGTAGTAAGTTTGTCCGAAAAGTACACCTCTTGTACAACTGCTTTCGCTTTTATCAATCCTTCACCATTGTTATTGACAAAATACAATGTATCATCAATTGCGACACGTCCATAAGGGAGCTTACGCCCAGTTGCCCCACGCAAAATAATGTCTTTTGTACCATCTATTAAATGATTCAGTTCTTCAGATTTGTAATCCAAATAGACAATATGATCCATATATATCCTCCTATAAATCCTCATCTCCGATGATCTGATTGCCACCGAGTTCTTTGGCCTTGTAAAGATACTTGTCTGCTCGTTCTAGGACAGTATCCAAACTATCTGTAAAATCGGAGTAGGTATATCCAATGGAAATGGATACTCCTTTTTCTTGGAGCATGTCATCGTTATTAATAAGTTCAAGAACATGAAACAATATATCCACTACTACCGAGCGTTTTCCAATCATGAATCCAGTGAACTCATCGCCACCCCATCGAGATAGTTTTCCATATTGTTGTACTTCGTTATTGATGATATTCGCAACGCGACGAAGAACAACATCACCAACGGCATGACCAAAACGATCGTTAATCGATTTAAACCGATCAATATCGATTGTGAATATCATGGCTTCTGCGACGGACGAATCAAACTCCTGCATTTCTTTGTCAAAACCACGCCGATTTAACAACAACGTTAAATAGTCGGTTTTGGCGATAGTAAAGACCCTATTCTGATATAAATTTGCGGATAATCGAACAATATTAACGACAATCATCAATACGATAACAATCATAATGATTGATGCATATAAATAATCGAGGAAAAAATGGGCTAACACATTTGTATCTTTGGTGACGACTAAGTACCAATGGAGTTCATCAATGTAGCGAGAATTTACATACATTGCTCCATTGTTTTTGCTAACGGTTACGAGTTCTTCTTGGTTCGATGTGATATCATTCTTTAGTTCACTTCCCAGTTCATCAAACAAATTCAGCTGCTCAATATTGTTGATGGTTGTACTGGATTGAACCAATCCTTCTAAATCTGTAAGATATACGGTTAACTCATAATTATCTTCAAAATCTTGGAGAAGTTCTGTGATATAATCCATTTCCAGACCAACACCAACTACGGCCGTAACCTGATCGTCTTCGTCGACCATTTTGACGTTGATAAAAATCGTAAGATCTCCGGTAACTTCATCACTGTCAACATCGATATCATACTCATTATCTTGATCGAGAAAATCATAATACCAGACATCGTGTGGATCACTCTGTGATACCACTTTCTGAACGCCATTATAATGATAATATTTCTGGGTTTGCGTCGACACTAAGAAGACCGAGCTATATCCATAACGATTGTGTAAACCCATTAAGTAGTCGGTTATTTCATCTTCTGTCATCGTGTCTTCACGAGTTAACCACTCTTTGACAAACGTATCTTCTGACATTGTCAGTGAAACATAAATCGGTTTGGTGAGTTCGTTATTGATTTCACTATACACATTCATTGCCGACAGCTCTGAGATGCTTCTAGTACTACTCTTTAGAATATTGCTATAGGATTGGAACGTGATAAAAGATGTAATGATTGAACCAATCAACACAATGAAACTAACTAATAACGATATTTTCCAACTCTTCTCCATCAAATCACTCTTCCTTATCTTACCTATTATATCATTTCATCTATTCATCACGAAACAATTAATATATTTCCATATTATAGTGTTACTATAGTGTACAAAACTTTCGTGTGATATAATTAAATTATAATGAGAAATCAGGTGATATTATCCAAAATCTTAAATTTCGATCCGCATTCCGCGTCGCACTTATTTATTTCATCTTTAGTTCTGCCTGGATTTTTTTATCGGACTTACTGTTGTTAACCATCTTTAGTGATGTAGAACCGTATCAAGTCTACAGTACGATCAAAGGTACATTCTTCATCATTATTTCTGCCATCATCATCTATTTCTTGGTCCATCACGAAATCGTTCTATTAAAAGAGGCCCAACTTAGTTATCGCGCGATGTCACGTCACGATGCACTTACAACATTGTATAATCGCACGGTGTTTAGTGAGGATTTAGATACCTACAATAATACACAACATGAATATACTCTGGTGGTCACCGATATCAATGGTTTACGGTTAATCAATGAAGCATACGGCTCAACCATTGGTGATGAAGTCATTCAAACATACGCTGCACAACTAAAAAATATATCCTATCCTTCCAGCACTTACCGCATTGGTGGAGATGAATTCTGTATTGTATTTGATGGACGTGATTTGACCAAAATCAACAACCAATTGGACAAGATTAAAACAGCGATGGAGAGCACTACAAAATACCGCATTAATGTAACGCTTTCCACCGGTATTGCTACAAAAAGTGAATACAGCTCGATATACGAAGCACTAACACATGCTGAAGAAATGCTCTTAAAAAATAAACTCCTTCAATCGACATCAGCGAGTAACGCGTTGATTACTTCATTGCTTTCGACACTATATGAACACAGCGATGAAACCGAACTCCATGCACAACGCATCTCCGAACTCTGTGAACAAATGGCCATCGCTCTACATATGGACCGTGCCGCAATAGATGAAATGATCTTATTTGCGTTGTTACATGACATCGGAAAGGTTGGTATCGAAGATCATATTCTACGTAAATCCGGTTCTCTTACTCCACTAGAATATGCGAAAATTAAACAACATTCAGCAATTGGATATCGCATTGCAAAATCCACCGCACAACTACAATCCATCGCGAATTATATTTTTACTCATCATGAGCGATGGGATGGACAAGGCTATCCTCGTGGAATTGCTAAAAAAGATATCCCAATCCAATCACGAATACTTGCTATTGCTGATGCGTTTGATGCCATGACAAACGATCGGATATACCGCAAAGCCATCTCCAAAGAGGAAGCTTTGGAGGAAATCATTCGCAATAAAGGGCTTCAATTTGATCCGGAACTCGTTGATATATTTACAACTATCCAAGGAAACATTTCAAGTCAAGATTAAACCCCCTTTAGTATAAGAACTCACTATCCCCCCGTAAATCAATCAACCGTTTATGGTTGTTATCTATGTCAATAATACAATGGTTTAACACCACTATCTTATTCAATTTCATCGACCTACCAACTACGAACCCGAAAGGTGGTACTTATGGAAATACTAGTGGAGCAGTTTGTCTTAGCTATTTTATGGGGAGCACTAATGTTGACGTATCTTTTGGGAGATGTTTTGCGGATTTTTGCGGGTGAATTTGTCCCCGGAGAAATTGATGGCAAAGAGGTTCCTGGAAGAATGTGGATACTATCCGCACTAATTATGGTTATACCTATTGTTATGATTCTTCTATCGTTGTTTGTTTCATATCCTTATACAAAATGGATTAGTGTTGTTATGAGTTCTGTGTTTTTTATATTTAATTTATTAGGTTTTTTCACTTATAAACCATTTGATCAGTTTTTGCTTATCATTAGTTTTATAATCAATAGTACGATTATCTACTATGCGTGGATATGGTAGTCCTTGAACCAATAATTTTCTCAATAAAAAGAAGTAGAGCTGTATGTTGCGGCTCTACTTCTTTTTATATATACTCATTTTAAAACACTGTAAGAAACGCTAGTCATCATCGTAATCATAGCCTGATTCATCTTGTGAATTGGAGTAAATTTCTCCGGTTCTTGCATCGACTTCAAGTTCGTACTCATTCTCTCCATATTCAAAGGATATGTCATAAAAGACAATTGTATTCTCTGATTCCAATTCAATTTCAAACTCTTGCATAAGCGAGGGATTAAGATTTAATTTCTCACCAAGAATTGTTTGAATGTCAATTGTAGATAGAATCGTATCATCAATGACGGGTTCTTCATTATCGCTTGAGGTCAGAATTGTTCCATCTTTGGCATTGATGATAAGTTCATAGTCGGATGAGATGGTTTCCAGCTCGATTTCATACAGTAACATGCCATCTTCTTGTTCCAGTTCGATTTCGTATTCGACTATTGTAGTAGAATCTAATCCATAGTGTGATAATGCGATGTCATATGCTTGTTCCATCGTTAAAACACTTAATGTACTTGCAGAACCACTGTGATGGATATTATCGAGAGCATAGTTTTTAGCTTCTAACAATAAATTTAAATCATTGATCGACAACTTAGCCAAGTCTTCTAAAGAACTACGAGGATCGACTTCAGCGATTTCTAGTAATAACTCGGCTTTGGCTTCAGAGATGTCAAGTTGTTCTGATAAAGCTAGAGCATCTTCGCTAAAACGTAGGCGTTGGGATATAATGGATCCCTCAATCGCACTTCCCGAAAGCAAGTTGCGAACCATCTCCGTGTAGGTCGTAATTAACTCTTCTTCTTTCGATTCATCAATACACTGGATGGATAATAGAATTGAATTGGAACTATCGTTGATGTAGCCATTGATTAACATCGAACCGATAATCGCATTGATTGCAACATTGGAATCGACACCAACGAGATCCATATCCCCTAAAATGGTCTGGGCATCTAGATTCTCAGCGGTAACCGATAATATTGTACTATCCTCATTGAGTTCCAACACCAAACTAGGGTTGGCTTCAATCGCAAGAATTGAGTACGCTTGTGGTGTCGCCGGATTCGATCCAAAGACAACCATTAGTAAAATAACAAGTACGGCAAGGGAGGTAAAGGCGTATCGGAATCCACGTGAAAACAGTGCTTGTTTCAATTGTTCAAAGAAGGATGCCTTTTGTTGAGGATATTCCATCTTCGGACATTCTTCTAATATTTGTTGAAATAAGTCGGGTTTTTGCTTATTAAATTCTTCGTATAGTTGTCGTTCAATATCGTTACGTTTCATCGTCATTCACCTCCAGATGTTGTTGTAGTTTTTTGAGGGCTCTTCGATATTTTGATAATACCGTTGACAAAGGTAGATTTAGGGTTTTTGCGATGTCTTTATGTTTCATGTTGGACATCGCATGCATGACAACAATCTGTCGATCATCTTCATTTAATATGTGCAATAATTTCGTCACAAGGTTTTCCTTGTATACATCGTCTTCGACGGTGGATTCTTCTCCGATGTCATAGACATCATCCAAATTTACGTGTTGGTGTTTCTTTTGTTGACGTAAGATTGAATAGGCGTGATTACGGGCAATGGTAAAAATCCAAGCCATTGCCTTTTTATTCGGTCGATAGTCTTTTGCATGTTCATAAATGCTTATAAACGTGCTTTGAACAACATCGCTAGCATCATCATAATTCCCTAGAATCGACATTGCAAGACCAAAGACTGCACCACTTGCTTGTTCATATAATTCTTCAAACGCAATGGCATCATACTGGGCAACTCGTTGGATTAGTTTATCGCTTATTTTGAGGTCTTTTTTGCTGTATTTTGAATTCATATTGTACCTCACTTAGTCACGGTTCAATCTCCACCATAGTATATCATTGTATGATGTTTTATGCCAATATACTACATTGAATCATCGAAGCCGATCAGGGGGTGATCGGCTTCATTGGAGGATATAATCGTTAGGATTCCGTGGTTGTGTCTTCGGTTTCAGTGGTTTCTTCTTCTACTGTTTCATCTTCCGTATCATCCAAAGAATCTTCTTCCGTGTCTTCGACATCGTCTGATTCATCATCATACTCGTCGTATTCTTCTTCATCATCATCGTCTTCATCGGTTTCAATTTCTTGATAGTAGAACGTACCATTTACCGCATCGACTTCTAATTCAAACTCCTGCCCTTCATACATAAACTCGATTTCGTAATAGGCTACTCCATTGTCCATTTCAGCTTCCATTTCAAGTTCCGTAACCATACTCAAATCCACATTGAGTTCGGTCGCAACCAGTTGCATCATCGCTTCTTCAGATAATGCGTCTTCAGGGAAGACATCGTCATCGTCGTCATCATCGTCATCCATTTCAACATAAACTGTTCCTTCTTCAGCATGAATATACACTTCGTATTCTTCGTTGTCGGTTTCTAGTTCCACTTCGTATACGATGATTCCATCTTCGGTTTCCAACTCGACTTCAAATTCAACGATTGTCGCTTCATCAAGTTCAAAATGAAGAACTGCTGCTTGATAAGCTTCTTCAGCCGTAATTAAGCTAAGTTCACTCGCTGTACCAACTTTATCGACACCATCTAATTGATAGTCTTTGGCTTCCAATAATAGATTTAAGTCATTAATGGATAACAGTGCTAGTTCTTCGACAACTACACGAGGATCCAGTTCAACAATTTCTAAAATCAGTTCTGCTTTTGCTTCAGAAATGTCTAATAACTCAGCCAATGCTTCGGCATCATCATCAAAATCTAGGGATTGCGTGATGATTGATCCTTCAATTGCACTACCGCTCAAGTAATTGTTGATGGTTTGTGCAAGTTCAGCCAGTAAATTGACTTCATGTTGCTCATCATCACTGGATACAGAGAGTAATACAGAGTTCTGCAGTTCACTGATAAATCCATTGGCAACCATTGATCCAACAATCGCGTTTAACGCGACGTTATAATCGACACCGACAAGATCCATATCACCAATAATGGTCGCGGCGTCTTCATTATTTAATATTACATTGATGACATTATCATTGTCATCCAACTCTAATACAATACTTGGATTGACATCAATCGCAATTGTCGATGCGGCAGATGCACTCCCGGTAGAACATGCAGCTAGTGTAACGAGTACAAGAGCTGTTAATACTAATGTAGATAATTTTTTCATTTTCAAATTCCTTTCTATTTGTGGTTTTCACTATACTAATGCAGAACCACCAGAAAATATTGCATACATTCGAAAAAAATTTAAAAATTTTTATATTGTCCTTTAGTTGGAACCATTTAGTAGAAAAATAAAAAGCACTTCTATACGTAATTAGTATAGAGCTACTTTATAGAATGGTATCACAGACTTACTAACCTTTATATAGTATAAGGTTGTATACAAATTATATAATGTGATAGAATGAACTATAAGTATTATTCATACAGAATAAAGAACATAAAATAACTCTACAGGTGATTTTTTATGATTCAGCGGATTCAATCACTCCTTAAAGACGTTAGGTGGAAACCAGTTGTTATCTTCGTTGTGACAACTCCTTTGTTGTTCATTTTATTACATCAAATCTCTGTAGGAGATGATGTCCTTTATCATACCATCATGGAGTTAATTACAGTACTCACTGGTTTAATTATCATTGTCATTCTTATTAGTATGTGGAAATTTGTACAATCAAATACATTGATTATGGTGATTTGTATATCGCTATTTTTTGTTAGTGTTATCGATGTGTTTCATATCCTATCCTACCCGGGAATCCATCTGTTTTCCAGCGCTGATGAAGCGTTAAATCTAACGCTATCATTTTGGATATTCGCCCGTGTTTTACAAGGTGCTTCGATCGTATTTGCCATTCTTTTAACAAGGTTTATTAAACGAGTGAATTACGTTGGTGTAATTTTCGCTTATGTATTTATTACGACGCTTGGAATCCTCTTCATCCTCCAAGGGTATTTTCCACAAATGTATGTGATTGGGCAAGGTTTAACAACAACCAAAGTCATTAATGAGTACCTGATCATCTTATTGTTTGTCGTTGGTGGATACTTGTTAGTGCGATACAAATTAATTACCAACAACAACATGATGATTTTGTTTCTATTCTTTTTATTGTTTCAAATTTTTTCTGAGTTTTTCTTTACTCAATATACAATAACCACAGATATTGCCTTTGTCGTTGGCCATCATTTTAAAATATTGGCATTCTTTATCATTACATATATTTTACTGAAATCAACGATTATTGCACCGAGTGAAACGTTGTATCAAGAAATCTTACATCAATCGGATCAACTCAGCAAGCTACTAAAGTACGAAAAACTAACCAGGGAAATTACCGAAATTTGTAGTGTAGCAATCCGAAATGACAACTTCATTAACGATGTTCTAACGCTTCTTGGGAGCACGCTAGAAGTCGATCATACCTTTATCTATAAACACATTGAAGATCGTAAAGTCTTTAAACTGACAAACGCATGGTTCAATCATTCCAGTCAGTTGGTGGACGATGACTTCGAGTATGAGTTCTTTGTTGTTGATAGTCTCCTCAACAAATTCAATAAAGGAATGACGCACTATTCTGCGGATACCTCTACGATTGAAAACGAGCATGAAAAAGAGAATTTTCTTACGATTGGTATTTATGCTTACATCAATGAACCCCTTTTTGTTAATGGGAGATTCTATGGTTTCATGGGCTATAATATGACAACAACAAACCGTGAAACTCTAGAAGACGACATCACACTGATTAAATCCATTTCAAAAATCTTAACACAGACAATGGAACGCACCAAAGCATTCAAGGAAATCGAACATTTAAACAACCACGACGACTTGACTGGTGCATACAACCGGAGACATTTTGAGGACTATATCAAACAAGTTGATACCAATCCATTCTATCCCCTTGGTATTGTCGTTATTGATTTGAACGGATTAAAACTGATTAATGACGCGTTTGGACATCTTGCCGGAGACGAGATGTTAATTAAAACCGTGGAGCTGATAGAACGAAACTTAGAGAAGTCTAGTACTCTATTTCGAATTGGTGGCGATGAGTTCGTTGTCGTTACGACAAACACCACTTCAGAGTACGTCTATACTTTATTCGAGAATATTGAACGCCAATGTGCTGAAGTACATGTTAGTTCTGTACAATTATCCCTTTCGTATGGCGTGCATATTCGAACATCTGACAGATTACCATTTTATGAAGAATTTAAGATTGCGGAAGATGAGATGTATCGGATGAAATTGATGGATGTCCCATCGATGAGAACCAATGCGATTGAAACGATATTAAATACGCTGTTTGAAAAAGATCAGTACTCCAAAGATCATTGTACCAACGTTTCTTTGATGACCGAAGTTCTTGCACAAAAAATGGGCTTCAACACCAATCAAGTCGGAAAAATTAAGATGGCCGGATTACTTCATGATATTGGTAAAATCATTGTTCCTGATCGCATCTTAAAAAAAGAGGGCCCCCTAACTGAATTAGAATACTTAGAGATTAAGAACCATACGGAAATCGGCTTTCGTATTTTAAGTTCTACTAAGGACTTCAGAGAGATTGCTGAATATGTATTATCCCATCATGAGTTCTATAATGGGGGAGGGTATCCCCATGGACTAAAAGGCGATGAAATCCCAATTGAATCCCGGATTATTTCCGTCGTCGATGCCTACGATGCAATGGTATCGTATCGTTCCTATCGTCGTAGTTTCACCAAACAAGAAGCGATACAAGAACTGAAAAATAATCGGGGAACCCAGTTTGATCCAGACGTCGTCAATGTATTTGTTGAACACATTAATGCTGTTACTGAAGTGCGACCTGATTCCGATAATCTAGATAAGTGAACACTCCCACTACTTACAATAGGTATTGTTGAAGTAGGGGCTTCTCGGGTAATGCGCACTATCGCGCGCAAATCAATCGAGCTATCAAGGTTGTCCCATCCTCTATGTAATATCTATTCTTTTGTTTTCTGTTTTTACTCCCTTCTACTATTTACCTACTTGCATACTATCATATTGTTGTAGAAGTGGCAAAATGCAGAAAACGCAATATTTTCGAAAATGCAAAGCATTTCTGCACCAGAAATGATATATATTCATCTCCCACTTACCAAATTTTCGAAAATTTGCTTGAAGAAGGAGTCTTCTATATATGAAACGATAAAAAAGCCCATCGAGGGCTTTATTATTTTAATTTTGAATTAACTTACACATGAAGTAGTTGTCGAATTCGTTTGATTGACAAATGATTTGATACATAGTACAGGATGTGAAATGATACAAACATCATCACAAACAAGACGCCCACATAATACGGCCAATCGGGTAAGACACTTGCCAAAACCCGTGGTTTCTCTCCAACAAACATGTAGTTGCGATCAAAGGTGACGTTGGTGTAAATGATTAGTGGTGACAAGACGAGAAGCATGATTATCGGTTTGTAGACACTTTTCAGTGTCACACGGTAATTGTATGCTTTGTAGTAATAAACTGGAACGATGACGATCATCATGTGAATCAAGATGTAATGATAGTATCGCATATTGTAGTAGGTGTATCCCAATGAGTTGGGAACAAACAACGCGGCAAGACCACCAAAAACGCCGATGAAAAAGACAAAATCAAAGATGCTTTTACGATTAGTAAGCAGTAGAGCGATACTGAACATCGCCCCAAAACTACACACATGTAACGGTACACTGAATAGACCATAACTCCAGTAATGAATGTGATAGATCAGTTCTAAGAAGATGAGGATACCTACCATGATTTTCTTAAAGATAGGCTCTTTATTTGAGGCTTTAATTTTGGGGGCATAATGCAATGTCAAAACAACACTTAGAACACCAAGTGTAATCAATAGAACATGTTGCCAGGTAAATATGTCTAGGGCCATGTCGTAATTTAGTTCATGACTCCAAAATCGTTCAAAACTCATGCATCCACCTTCATCTCAATCAAGCTAGATACAGTATACTCGAATCCCTTACACAATACAATACATTATGATATAATAAGGTCATCTCAATTAAGGAGATCATCATGAATAAAACCCAAGCGATATACGGCGTTGTATTAATTGGTTTATTGTTGTATCTTGAAACAGTGGTTGAGTTCACCTATCTCACCAAACAGCTTGTACGGATCCCATTCATGATCGTGGTTCCTTTTTTCTTATTGCGTTATTCACAATCGTCTATTTTAAACGACCTGACATTCTCCAAGGTATCATTCAAAGATGTTCGACCTAGTATTCTCGCTGGACTTGTGGTTTTCTTTGGTGCGATTGGTGGATATACCATCATTTACTTCTTTTCTGATCCTTCGTCAATCACCGAAGCGTTATTAGCGATTGATGTTACGCTCCAAAACATCATTTGGGTCAGTTTATACATGACGACGTTCAATGTCATATTGGAAGAGTTCTTCTTCCGTGGTTTTGTCTATATGAATCTTCGCAAGACTAATGAAATTATGGCCTATCTCGTCTCTAGTTTCTTGTTCGCAGCATTTCACATCGGAATTGTATCTGCGTACTTTGAACCATTAATCTTTATTTTGTTGTTATTTGGTCTAATGCTAGTTGGGGCATTCTTAATTTTTATTAATCGCTTTGGAAAAAGTTTAATCAATTCCTGCATTGTTCATATCTTTGCCGACTTAGCAATGTTCTCCATTGGATTTTACTTATTCTTACAATAACCTAGGTTTCAGAACCTTTTGATAACGTACAACGATAAACACCCTTGCACAAGCATTGTGCAAGGGTGTTTTGTGGTATCAGAAAATCACGCTTGTCCAGGCTTATGTTGCGAGGGATAAACTGGCCAAGTGTGAAATGATGTATATTGACAGTTACAATACGTATGAATAGTGTTTGATTGTTGTATTTGAATAAACCTTAGACTATAACAGAAGAAATGATTGACAAAAGAATGGTTGTAAATTACAATATACCTTGTATAACAAAGTACTTTGCAAAGCATATTAATAATGGCGGTGGTTTTATGACGAAATTTAAACAACAGTTTAAGAAAGGATTATTGGAACTTGTAATCCTTAAATTATTGTGTGAAAAAGATCATTATGGTTATTCTTTAATTCAAGAAGTGAATACTAGAACAAATAACTCTCTTGAGCTTAAAGAAGGAACCCTGTATCCTTTAATGCATCGTTTGGAGAACCAAGAACTAATCAAAAGTTACTGGAGCAGATCCAAAAAGGGACGAGAGAATCCACGAAAATACTACCAAATCATGCCACGTGGAAGAAAGAAATATGTCCAAATGTATCTGGACTATAAAGAAATCATTATTAACATTAGTGATGTTTTAAATGGATAGTATTACATTAGAAGCAATTTCTGCAACGAAAGCAATTCTTAAACCTTATAACCATTACAAAAAACTTACAGAGAAAGTACACAAGTTGGTGGAACTATGAAAGAATTATTCAGAAACAAGAACTTCACATTACTATTTTTAGGAAACTTCGTATCAGAACTTGGAAATGTCCTTTTCGGATTTGTTGCTGGTCTGTACGTTCAAGATTTGGCGATTAAAAGCGGTGGTGAAATACTAGGTGTCCCATCCGGGATGATGCTGGGAACGTTTATGGCACTAGGTGCAATTATCCGTGTTGCCTTAACACCTATCGCTGGGGTACTCGTAGACCGCTGGAACAAAGTGAAAATTATTTATTTAACCGATTATTTACGGGGAATTATGTTTGTTGTTGTTGGCTATGTTTTCTTCATTGGTGTACCCAATGATACCGCGATGATTATACTACTTGGCATCACTGTTATTTCAGGTGTAGTTAGTGCATTTTTTGGTCCCGCAATTTCCTCGATAACTCCGGAGATTGTCGGGTTGGAAAAAGTCCAAACAGCACAAGGAGCGAATAGCATTATTCAAAGTTCAACAATGATCGTTGGTGTTTTACTCGGTGCCGCTGCATATGGGTTGTTTGATTTTCATACAGCACTATTGTTAAACGGACTTTCATTTATCATATCTGGATTTAGTGAAATGTTTATTAAGGCATTGTATAAAGAAGATGTCATTATTGACAAACATGAATCGGTCCTCGCAGGATTCAAAATTGGTTTATCCTATTTGAGAACAAAAACTGGTTTACTCACAATGATGGTCTTTAGCTTGTTTCTAAATTTTGCTTTTTCACCACTATTCAGTGTTGGAATACCCTACTTCTTCCGCACCGAACTAACACGAAGTGAATGGGATATCGCATGGGTAAATATTACATTTGGAGTCTCTATGATGATATCAGGCGTCGTTGTTGGTAGTATGGTGTTTCGAAGTATTAAGAAAGTCATTCGACAAAATCTTGTGCTGTTATCAAGTAGTTTTATTTTTATGACGATAATCATTACATTATTAACGCAGAGCCTCATTAATTATCCTATTTTTTATATTCTTATGATTATTGGTAACATCGGAATGGCAACGTTCATGATGGCAACAAATGTTCCCCTCAACACCGCGTTAATCAAAGCCATTGATCAAGAATACAGAGGACGTGTTTTTGGTGTTATCAGTTCCATTAGTGGTGGAGCTGTCCCCATTGCTATTTTCCTTGGTGGTGTTATTGTGAGTTACACAAGTGTTTCCGTTTTAGCAATGGTTTGCTCGGTCTTATTGCTAGTTCCTACCATCGGTTTCATCACCAACGATAAAATCACCCATTTGTTTGATTCCCTAGATCAAGGACATAATCATGTTGAACTAATCCAAGATTAACGTGAGAATGGAAACAAAAGACACAAAGCTTGTCTCGATAATGATTCCTTTCGAAGCATATCTTATCTAAATAGTGAATAAAAAAATAGAGGTGTATGTCGTTTCATGATACTAAAAAAATCAAACCACTTGTTGGTTTGATTTTTAATATCATACATTAATACGAGTAGTCACTACTATAATGCTGGGTCTACAATAATGACACAAAACGAGAAAGAATCTTCCTCGAATCATAGATAATAAAAACAAAACCACTACTTTGCGCAGTGGTTATATTCTACTCTATAGTTATTGTTAGGCTGTTTTTGGGGTTAATTGTTTCCTTTTGTAATACCATAATACAAGGATGGTTGTTGCGACAAAGTTTACCGCAACCCAGATCCAATATCCTGGTTGATCTACATCTTCTAAGAAGAGAATCGGGAATAACGGAACTGATGTATTGCTGGCCGCATGCATCACCCAAGGGATCACCATTTTCTTGTCACTAATGTTGTATAATATACTAATCATGATTGAGAAGATAATAGTAAATAAAACAAAGGCGATAAAGGAATAATTTTCATGTCCTTCACCGGGCATTATCCATAGTGGAGCATGCCATAGTCCCCACATCAGACCGAGAAAGGAACTTCCTAGAAGGATTCCGAATTTATCTTGAAGTTTGTCTTGGGCAAATCCGCGCCAACCAAACTCTTCTTGGCCACCACCGAGAACTAACATTAATAATGCATAGGGTAGTACTAATACTACTGGTGAAATAGTAAGTTCTTCGGGCATTAAGGTAGTTGGAAGATTGGAGATTCCAAAACCTGTTGTAATATAGTGAGCAATCACCGTTACCCCAAAGGGGATCACGATTGCTAGAATGTAATAGAGTGGTTTTGTTCTAAAGCGTAAACAATGTTTAAGAAATGATTTCACTTGTGGCCATCGGCCGATTTTATACTGGACAACAACTGCACCAACAAGTGGTCCAAATGCACCAATAATCACTGCCAGCATCATCAAAGAGCTCAATGTTTCAGACATGGGATATAAACCGAAACCAGCCAATATAAATGGACTCCACACCAACCATGAAAATCCAAATGTTACCGCAAAGTATACAATTAATTGTTTTGTTTTACTCATAGTATTCTCCATAATCCTATATTTATTAATATCTAGTTCTACAATATAGGATTTTCTACTCATTTACAAGCAACTTTTGGTTGCGTTGAAATTGTTTTACAAATTACATAAATCTTACTTCAGTCTTGTCAATCAACAGATTGAGCTACAAGAAGATTTCAAAGATTTGTGTATGAGTTACTGATACATCGTTTTCTGTAAAAGTGACGATGACTCTTACGTACATAATATTATTAGTGAATCCCATAACGGTAAAACTGTAATCATCCACCAATGTAGTTTCATACACTATTGTTTCCGGAAATAGTGGATTGAAGGCGACATCAACATCGACTTCGGTGATGTCCAAATTGAGCTCATTGATAAACGTCAGGTTGACATCAATTCCCGTCTGTGTGATGGTGTGATTGAGATTGATGGTTACTGATGACGTCGGCAATGTGGTAAACCTATACTCCCGACGGACATCGACGAACGGTTCTTCACCTTGAACAAAGTGTTGACGAAGAACTAGTAAATATTCAGTTTCTGGTGTTAATCCTTCTAAGACAAACGGACTCCATCCAAACGTATCTAATCGACCAGTTTCCACTACGGTATCGCCATCATACAGCGTGTAATCAAGAAAGTTGTTCTCATCGACAACGAAACCATAATTGCTATATACAAACATGTTGAAGTTAACCGACGTGTCCAAGATGTTGGAAATGATTAATCCGTTGCGGTTTTCAATCAGCGCATCAATATAATTGGGCATAATAGTCGTGAAATACATTTTTGCGATGACGGTCGATTCTGTTGTATCTCCATCGACATTGTGATATACAAGTTCAACTGTATAACTAGATAAAAAGTCTAAGTTCATAATGTCAACAAAAATCTCAACATTTTCGATGACGTATGGAGTAAATTCGTCTACATAGCCATTTTCATCGTATAGTCTAAAGGTAAACGATTCATTGGCATCAAAGGTTATTTCACCTTCCCAATTCACATGACAAGATGCAGCAAAACCACCTGCAGAGCATACATAACTATCGAAATCATATACATTGAACTCTGAGGTCGTCTCCAGGTCGACCGTATCTAGTGTCCAATTATATACATCGATGATCGTTTCATATGACATTGTAATTTCAATCGTATAGGTGGATTCTGAAGGTAAATTATTCGCAGTATACATTGGATTTCCACCAATATAGTTTGAATAAACAGTGGTAAAATATACTGTATCATCTTCACCAATCACACGGATGTGGATTGTTGCCTCACTATAAAGTTCGCCGTCATTTCGTATATTGAACGACACGCTATTTCCAGTTGATACAAATGGTTCAATACTCAAATCGGTGCTTTCATATATTTCATCGGATATGTCTTCATAGATAATGACTTGTCTTTGTACACTCGCTTCATTACCTTCACTATCAATAGAATAGTATGTGATGAAATATTCTCCTACTGTGTCTATATCTACACTGCCGTACACGGTTAGTGTAACATCTTGATCGTATGCATCGAACACCTCTGCACCGGGATCCGTAAACAACTCGCCTAAAATGGAATAAATCACATCATCACCATTTAATGTAATGACAGGAGCAGTTGTGTCTTGTACAACCACCGTTCTCGTTACTTCTATGGCTGTGTTGTCTTCCGAGTCCATTGCATTATACGTGATTTCATAACTACCAAGAATCGTTGATTCGACGGTGTCACCAGCAATACTTACCGTACACGTGGCGTCATAGTTATCCAAGCACGTGGCACCCAGTTCGTCATATGTTTCACCATATTCGACATATACCACATCATCACCATTTAATGTAATGACAGGAGCAGTTGTATCTTGTACAACCACAGTTCTCGTTACTTCTATAGCTGCGTTGTTTTCCGAGTCCATTGCATTATATGTAATTTCATAACTACCAAGAATTGAAGATTCGACGGTGTCACCAGCAATACTTACCGTACAAGTGGCGTCATAGTTATCCAAGCACGTGGCACTTAGTTCCTCATATAATTCTCCATATTCGACATATACCACATCATCACCATTTAATGTAATGACAGGAGCAGTTGTGTCTTGTACAACCACAGTTCTCGTTACTTCGGTAGCTGCGTTATTTTCAGAGTCCATTGCATTATACGTAATTTCATAACTACCAAGAATCATCGATTCGACGGTATCACCAGCAATGGTTACCGTACAAGTGGCGTCGTAGTTATCCAAGCAAGTGGCACCCAGTTCCGCATATGATTCTCCGTATTCGACATATACCACATCATCCCCATTGAGTGTGATGCTTGGATTGACATCATCTACTACTACAACCGTCAGTGTGTATTGTCCTTCATTTCCATTATCATCAGTTACTGTGTAATGTACTTCGTAGGTACCTACTGCAGCCAAATCAACATCTGTGATATCAATCATATCAGTAGTAATTGTTATCTCACCACTTCGATCGTCTAATGCCGACACATATTGTGTCCAGTCTGTGATGGTTGAGTCAACAGAAATTTCAATCGAATCTTCTCCTGTAATAATAGGTGCAGTATTGTCACATCCTGAAAGAAAAAACATAATCGCAACTAAAAAAATCCCTAAAGCACATCGTTTCATAGCTAATATACTTCCTTCCCAATATTTTTTATATCTGTATATATTCTATATTGCAATGTAAAGAATGTCAATCACACTTCTTAGTGGCTTAGTATATATAGCGTAAGCCCAATAGGGCTTTGTAAAAAATATGGATATAATATATTTCTCTCTTTTGTTTGAACTCCATCACTGCCCAGATTGTCCTCGGTAAACCAAAAGTGATTGTCTATGAGTTACACAATCACTTTAAGTTTTAAAAAGGATAGAGTGTTTTTACGTGTTTTGATTTACTGATATTCTTGTAGTCTAGCCAATATCATGGGATGTTATGTCATGATACTACACGACATAATCGGAATACCCAAACTCCGTCAATTTTTCGAATATATGCCACAGTATCTCTTCCATATTAGTATCGTATTCATTGCTGATAATTACGATAGCTAAGTCGGCTCCAGTATTTCTATAAAAATACGTAATAAAACGTTGAGAATCACCGCTGTGGAACAGCTTTACTGTACCATCTGTTGAGAGAATGTGCCAGCCATAACCATATCCTTCTGTATTATAGGTCGGATCCGTATATGGTGTGTAGATTAGGTTGGTAGTTTCTTCTGTAATCAGGGTATAATTCATCAATGCATGATGCCATAGTAGTAAATCTCCAGTTGTCGAAGCCATTGAACCTGAAGAGTAGGATATGGAATTGTGACGACGATCTACTGCGACGCCTCTACCATAGAGTATTCGATCATATCCCAGGGCTTCTGTAGATTCAGGGTCTAGCGTAGAGAACCCAGTATTCTCCATTCCCAATGGATCAAATATATTTTGTTGCATAAACTCTTGATACGTTATTTCAGTTATGACTTCAATTATGTACCCCAGTATCAGATAGTTTGTATTGCTGTACTCAAACTCTTCTCCGGGAGTGAATGCTAAGGGATACGAACGAATAATATTGATTAAACTTAAAGGGGAGTGATATGAGGTTAAGTACTCTTCATCTCGTGGTATATGAATGAGATAGTTTTCGAGTCCAGAAGTATGTGTAAGTAAATGGTGAATTGTGATGATATCTCCATTCGGAAAGTCGGGAATATACATATCGATTGTATCATCGACAGTTAACAATCCATCTTCATATAACATCATAATGGCAACGGCAGTGAATTGTTTTGTGATTGAGCCAATTAAGAATGTTGTTTCTGGAGTGTTTTCGATTTTTTCGACGGTGTTAGCCCAACCATAGCCTTCACTTAATAGCGTTTCATTATCTTTATAGATCAATATCGATCCATTAAATTCTACGTTATTAACAAATGAGTTAATACTAGTTTGAAACAGCGTTTCCCATTTTGAATACAAGGTAATGTCCTGTCTTAACATGGAATCAAATTCACATTCTTTGATGAAGAGATCGTCAAGATACCATCCTAAAAATGTGAGTCCTTCTTTTGTCGGATCGTCGATAACTACTTCACTTAAGTCTGTGCTATACTCTTCTATAATTTCCAGCATCACAGTACCATCAACATCAAGGAACTGAATCGTATACATTTCAATGTCGTATTGTGCTGTCATGATTATTGAATTTGCAGGCATGATATCTGGTAATGTGCCATTCCATCCAACAGTTGAATACCCTTCACGCTCGGGTATATCTGGTAGATTAAATAAGGTTAAATCGGTTCCGTATTCGACCAATTGACTCGACAAGACTGTTCCATCATGATCTTGAAATTCGAGAGTAAATGATAGGATTTGATAGACCGCGGTAACAACCAAATCTTCCAGCGGCATCGTTTGAGATATACTGATGTCCCATCCAATGAATTCATATCCTTCTCTTGAAGGATGCAAATCCCCATAATAGGTTTGCAAGTCTGCTTGATATGGAACTTGATTTGTTTGAATAATGGTATTGTCATAATCCTCAAACAAAAGAGTATATGTAAGCATTTCATAGACTGGTTCAAGCACGATGTTTTGTGAAGGCATCGTGTTAGGCAACATACTAGTCCAGGAAATACTTGCATAGCCATCACGCTCGGGTATAGCAGGTACCTCATAAATGGTTAAATCTTGTCCAAAGTCGATTTGATCACTCGATATAACATTTCCATCGATATCGTGGAATTCGATGGTGTATTGCCGGACCTGATATTGAGCAATGATTGTTAAATCGCCAGCTGGCATCGTATCCGGTACGATGACATCCCAACCTGTAAACTCATATCCTTCTCGTTCCACAGTAGGTGCACTAAGCGCTGATAAGTCATCCCCTGTTTCATAAGTGAACGTGTTGAGGACACTATTATCAAAATCAAGAAATGTTAGTGTTCGTAATGGCATTTCCCATTTTGCATACAAGGTGAGATTCGTCGATACAGTTGTTGTATCATCAAATGCTTCCTCAAAGGTATCATCTACATACCACCCAACAAAGATATACCCTTCTTTGGTTGGGTCGTCCGGAAGTGTTGGTGACGTTCCCTCGAGTAAAGTAATTGAATCAATTACAGGACCCCCATTGGTTTCAAATTCAATTGTGAGTTCGGTTTCACATCCTGAAATTAGTACAATCAACCATAGTGCGAATAGTAATGCCGCTTTTTTCATAATCTTCTCCTTATCCATTTCCATAAAAAACAAAAAGCTAGCAAAGTGCTAGCTTCTTGTTTGTAATAGTATTGTGTAGTAGACCAGACTTTGTTACTTTCGGTGTAGTCATCGATGTCGTTTCTCGTTATTCTACTCTTGCCAAGCCAAATAGTGTTGTATATACACCCACTGAATCATCTGGAGTAGTATATTGTTGAATCAATTGGTTCATCTCTTTCATAAAATCTCGTTGTTGCTCTTTTGTCATATATAATTTTGTATGATTGGAATATACATAACCGGGGTGATATTCACTACCCGAAAAGGTAAATTCATGTGCTTTTACTATGTCTTCTGAAAAGTGCTCTACGTGAATCCGAAAGTTTGTTGCTCGAGACATACCACGTATTTCTCGAAAATACTGTCCTTTTCGCAGTTCTGGATCTACAAGTATATGTTCATACTTCAATCCATAATATTTGGCTTGAATACCATTAATACTTTTCGTTTTTTCAATTTGGAGAACATCTATTTCATGTAATTTGTTTACATGGTAATGAACTTTACCCGGTGGTTCTCCAATAATGTCCGCGATTTGAGTGGCGGTTTGCGGTTCTTGAGTTTTAAAATATGTTTCAATAATGCGCATCCGATACGGATCATAGACGATCTTTAGCTGTTGATCGGTAGTTAAATATATTGTGCCTTTCATATTATCATCTTCCATCTTGTTTATTGAATGTATATCAACGTTCAATTTATTATAACGTTAAACTATATTGAATGTCAAGTATAAGTGATGCAATTTAACATTTTAAACAACATGCCACTTCAACAACCATTTATACATTATTAGCTATTATGGGGAGTTCTGGCAAAAGGGTGCAATGTAGTTGTATTGAGCGATAGATTCATTTACAATACTTGAAGAAGGAGTTGATCGGTTATGGGTGTATCCTCATATATCATCTATGCACTTGCAATTATCTTACTTATTGTGTCATATATAAAAGACACACAAAAAACCAAAAAAGGACTACTGAAAGCTTGGAAAAGCTTTCGGAAGTTAATGCCTCTTATTTTGCCGTTATTCTTATTCATTGGAATCCTACTAGCACTGATTACCCCATCGTTCATTTCTAGCATCCTGGGAGAAGATAGTGGTTTTCTAGGCTATGTTATTGGTATGGTTGTTGGTAGTATTACGTTCATGTCTCCATTTGTGGCTTACCCACTTGGAGTAGAACTATTAGAAAATGGTGCAGCTTATCCACAAGTTGCAGGATTTTTAGTGACGGTCATGAGTGTCGGTCTTGTCTACTTTGCTGTTGAAAGCAAGTACTTCAATAAGAAAGCTGCAGTATACCGCAACTTGATTAGTTTCGTTGGTGCAATCATTGTCGTTCTCATAGTATTGGTGGTGTACGCATGAAACAGTTTGTCAAGAAACAGAAGTTCTTTCTTGTATCAATTGTCCTACTCATTGGGATGACAATTATTGATATCCAGTTAACCTATCAAGCGTTTGAAAACACTTGGAATCAGGTATGGAATATGTTGTTAATTGTTCCACCGATCTTTGTCTTAATTGGACTCTTTGATGTATGGGTTCCAAGAGAAACCATCATCAAACACATGGGAGAAACATCCAAAGCCAAAGGAATGTTCTGGGCATTCTTCCTTGGCGCTTTCAGCGCTGGACCTACCTTAATCGCCTTCCCCATTGCGATGTTAATGTTAAAGAAAGGTGCGAAGTATTCCAACGTCCTATTCTTCTTAATGGTTTGGAGTTCCTTGAAACTGCCAATTGTATTCTACCAAGTAACAACCCTCGGGCTACAATTCTCACTGATTATTAATATTACGATGTTAATTGTATTCATCATTAGTGCGTTACTTGCAGATGTCTTCTTTACCAAACAAGAAAAAGATCTATTCTTAGAAAATGCCAATAGCCAACAATAATAATAAAAACGATGTGAATCCATCTAGGTTCACATCGTTTTTATAATTCATCATGTGGTATACTATTCACGGTATGAGGTGGTAATTATATGGAGAAGAACAAATCATTCTTTACAATCATTGAAGAGCGAACATCCGTTCGCAGTTATGAGAACAAACAACTATCGAATCAAGACCGAACAAAGATAACAGAAATCCTTGAGGAATATCAACAACAGACTCCTCCTTTTGGACATTCTGTTCGGTTCTTTCTTGTCGATAACGGGACAACCAGACAAACAAAGATTGGGACATATGGTTTTATTAAAAACCCACCATCTTTCATTGGTGGTGTAGTACACAACTCGATCGAAGGAATGGTTGATTTTGGTTTCTTGATGGAACAAGTCATTCTTCGCTTGACAGAGCTAGGGTTTGGTACGGTCTGGCTGGGAGGAACCTATCATCGCAAAAACTTTGATGTCCGAGTAGACGATGGTGAGATCATTGCGGCCGTATCTCCGGTTGGATACGGGACGTCAAGATCGCTCCGAGAACGAGTGATTCGTTGGGGTGCAAAAGGCGACCAGCGACGTCCTTTTGATATGTTATTCTTTCTCGGTAATCCGGTCCGTCCGGTTCCAATCGACCATATCTATTACAAGTATCTTGAAGCTGTTCGACTTGCTCCGAGTGCATCGAATAAACAACCATGGCGTATCCTATTAATCGAACGTGTCTTTCATCTTTATCTAGAGAGAACACCAAATTATGGAAATCTCCTTGTGTTTGATATACAGAGAGTCGATATCGGGATTGCACTATCTCATTTATATCTGACGTTAGTCGAAGATGGATATCAAGTAAAGATTGTAAAAGACGATCCTACAATCGATACGAAATGGGAGTACGTCATTAGTCTTGTAGTTACATCAAACATCTCAGTTTAAACACATTTTGAAACCTAAAAAGGTTAATCGAAGGAAAACTAGTATAACACAATCTCCAATACAAAAGAAGCCCCATTCAGAGAGTTCTGAATGGGGCTATAAATCTAGTTATTGATACGACAATCTCTTATATTCTCGTTTACGATCAATCTCACTTAAGATTTTCTTACGCAAACGAATATCATCTGGAGTAATTTCGACAAGTTCGTCTCCCTCAATGAATTCTAGAGCTTCCTCTAAGGTAAATGTGAGAGGATCTAGTAGTTTAATTGCTTCATCGGTTCCCGACGAACGGACATTCGTTAAGTTCTTGTTTTTACAAGGGTTTACGACTAGATCGTTCGCTCGTGAGTTGAGTCCAACGATCATACCTTCGTAGACTTCAACACTTGGTTTGACGCACATTCTAGCGCGTTCCGATAATTGGAAAAGACTATAAGACATTGTCTTTCCTTTTTCTTTGGCAATGAAGACACCATTTCGTTTTCGTTCAATCGTTCCTGCGTAAGGTTCATAGGAGTAAAAGGATTTCTCCATTGTTCCTCTTCCACGAGTACTATTGATGAACTCACTGCGATAACCTATGATTCCTCTAGTTGGGACAAGATATTCAATCATTGAGTAACTTCCATCAGTGTTCATTGAAATCATCGTTCCTTTTCGTTGATTGAGTTGTTGGATTACACTACCGATAAATTCATCAGGAGCACTTACTATCACTTTTTCAAATGGTTCCAAGGTTTGATCATTTTGTTTGATAAAGAGAACTTCTGGTTTGGATACACTTAACTCATATCCTTCTCGTCTCATGTTCTCGAGTAAGATCGATAAGTGAAGTTCTCCACGTCCACTGACGCGGTAGCCATCGGAGTGATCTAATTCTTCAACTTCTAAGCCGACATTGGTTTCGAGTTCTTTGTGGAGTCTTGCTCGGATTTGACGGGAGGTAACGAAGTGTCCACTTCGTCCGACAAATGGAGAATCATTGACTAAGAAGTTCATAGCAAGAGTAGGACGTTCAATCGCAATCATATCCATTGGTTCGACATGTTCTTTGTCACAGATTGTTTCTCCAATAGATATATGGGAGATTCCACTAAAGGTTACGATATCACCAGCATAAACAATGTCTTTTTCTACCTTGGATAAGCCTTCATTGACATAGAGCTTCGCAATCTTAGTTTGAACCGAAGTACCATCTCGTTTGCTTACCGTTACAATCTCACCAGCATGTAGAGTACCTCTGGAGATTCGTCCAATCCCAAGTCGTCCCACATAGTCATCGTATCCTAAGCTAGAGACTTGAAGTTGTAAGGGTTCAGCTGAGTTATCTGGATACGGTGCGACATGACTAATGATGAGGTCAAATAGCGGTGTTAAGTCATGGCTGTCCTCATCCATCTCACGCATCGCAATTCCATCTCTAGCAACTCCGTATATGATTGGAAAATCTAATTGTTCATCGGTTGCTCCTAACTCTACAAACAAGTCAAAGGATAGATCAACGACCTCTTCGGCTCGTTGATCTTTTTTGTCGATCTTATTAATGAATAGAATTGGTCGTAGTCCTTGTTCAAGGGATTTTTGTAAGACCACCCTTGTTTGTGGCATCGGTCCTTCACTAGAATCTACTAATAAAATAACCGTATCGACCGTTTTCATAATTCGTTCCACTTCACTGGAGAAGTCCGCATGTCCGGGGGTATCAACGATATTGATTTTCGTATTGTTATGTTCAATCGCACAGTTCTTGGAATAAATCGTAATTCCACGTTCTCGTTCTAAATCATTACTATCCATGACTTGTTCGACAACGACTTCGTTTTCACTAAAGACACCACTTTGTGCAAGTAGTGCATCCACTAAGGTTGATTTTCCGGCGTCGACGTGCGCTATCACGGCGACATTGATAATATCTTTGTTTCTCATATTCGTCCTCCAATGATGATTCCATCATCCATCGTTCCTTAAAGACTATATCACAGATTCATAAATATGAAAGATAAATCGCATGAAAAGCGTTTGTAATATACAAAAAACCCACAAGCATACTTGATGCCTGTGGTTTTCTCTATTGATTCTGCATGTTTTACGATCTATTCTTCACTCAAAATCATGTGTTCTAAAAATCTCTACTTCAATCTTGAACTAATCCTATAAAATGAATACAAGATCATATTCTAGTCCCTTTCCTAGATAGACTTGGAGGACACAATTACCCTCATCACAATAATTTCGATTAGGAGCTAAATTAAGCCGTGGTCAGCAATCTATTTTTGTAGTAAAGAAATCCTATAGTATTAGATTAACTGAAAAACCATTTCATCGCATCAACTACATTATCTTTCACAAACAAGAACGAATGACTCTGGTTGTTTTCGATGTAATGGACATCATAACCTTTTGATAACAAAACATCTCGAAAATGACGAATCGACCAATAATGATTGGGTCCAAATCCGATGGTTTCTGGCGTTTCATATCGACCGATTGATATATAGAATTTTGTATCTTGTGTATCCTCTTTTACATATTTGTTAATGATATATTGTGATAACTCTTTATCATCATCCGATATTTTACCAAGGGTTGAGACCTTTGGCGCCCACATCGATGGCGATAAGCACATCGCATTCCCATAGTGTTGTGAATGAAATAGTCCCATGTGCGCAGCCTGAAGTCCTCCTAAGCTATATCCACCGATTGCATTCGATTCGGAACGTTCGTCGATATTATATTTGGTATATAGTTTTTTGCGTACGGTATTTGCGACAAAGTCATTGAAGATATCATTACCCCATAATTCAACCATGCGATTTATTTGATGAATAAGGATGATTATAATAGGTTGCATTTCCTCATGATAAATCATTTGATCGAAAACACGAATGATATTATTTTCCTTGCTTCCTCTCAATATGATATCCCCATCATATAAGGTTAATGATTTATATGTTGTTGTTTCATTATAGTTGTACGGTTTATAGATACTCACTTTATATTTTGTATCTTCAGGTATGTGACTTTTCATCGCTGTATTGATTGCTTGAATCATTGGTTCACATGGAAATTCGTATTCGTCCATCGTGCCCTCTGGGATGGTTTCTTTGGTTAACGGATACGTTACATAATCTGGCGTTTGTAATAAGTGAAAACAGACTTTTCGATTGGGAAATTGTACCGTATGATATGTTTTATTATACGGATCTAAGACAAGCTCATCATGATTGGGTTGTTGCGGACTATCAATGTCTTGTAAAGCTCCTTGTCGAATAAAGTACGATACATACGTTTGGTTTAAAACAAATATCGACTTATAATAGACGTTTGTCCCTTCAAGTAGTCCCATTTGGGCTCGTTGATCGATCCATCCAAAGATACTACTGTGGACAAATAGTTCGTTTGTTCTTCGGTTGGACTGAAACAAAAATGTTACTAAATAGTAATCTGGTTCTGTTTTAATTTTTTCGTATAACGGCGTGCCTTTACGTTGTACCTTTTTCCAAAACTTGTCTAATTCAGCTTGTTTGTTTTCTGATTTCTTTAGTTGTTTATGAAATCTTTTTAATATGGGACTAAGAACTGGTACATTGGGTACTAATTTCATCCATTTCCTCCTATAAACAAAAATAGGACATTGTTGTCCTATTTGTAATGTATTCTAAATTAATTATAGCATACATACGATTTGAGTACATATAAAATAGTGAAAAAGGATTTGTCATGATCTGCATGTCATTAGTAGTAATTACTTGTGGTACGATTCAGTGTATCGCAGTTCGGGGAAAAACTATATATTATTTTTACCCTTTTTGAGTGTTAATCCTTAGCAAATATTGAAAGGATATATGACAAAGCACACAAAATGAGAATGGCAAACATTGTATATGCAAAACCAACAGCAAAATCTAGAATTTCACCACTCAATAAATAAGCGATTATGTAGAGAATTATTGGTGTAAGGGATATTCCAGAAAAAATCAAGGAATGTTTCTTTTCTAGGTATGGAGATTTACTTGCAGAAACTGTGCTCAAAGCAAATATGATTAGTATTGCAATTCCCCATAATACGTGTTTAAATGCATAACTAAATCCAACCACTCCTGCAGAGTACCAAAAATAGCTATACATAGTAATCAATAGCAACATTGAGATTATTGCACTTAATCTAAAATAATCTTGTCTTTTCATGTGTTTGACTCCTTTAATCGTTTATGCTAAGTTAACAAAAATCATTGGAAACAAGTCCTACGATTCGGTATACCAGTTAATAAACTCTTGTCTCTTATTTTCAATTAAACCTATATATTTTGCTTTCGCTCTATCGTATGCTAAATCCAACTTCATTTGCAGCTCTTCCATTACTATCTCATTAGTTACATCGGTAATTCGAAGTTGTACCATAGAGGAGTAGAAATTCTTATGATACTTGTATTGCTGTTTTATATCTTCTCTTGCAGAGAAAAAATACTCATTTAACTTCAATGCTAAAACCCAACTAAAAGCAATTGCCTCTCTTTCAAAATCATACTTACAAAACATACCTTCTTTTTTACCTCGGAATTTTTCAATATCCATCCGATCATAAGGTTTTAATCGGTTCTCAGTATGCTGTAAATAATGGACGGCCTCATGTCCTATCTCATGAATAATTGTAGGAAATCCTATACTTCGTACATATATTATATTCTCTACGGGGTTGTATTTTGTTCTTACACCACTAACAAGTATTGGATGGTTCTTTCCTTTAATCCCTAACACATCGTAAATTATCAACATCAAATCGCTAATCTGTCTCATACTTGTTATCTACCTTCTATTGTTTTTTCTTAACCCATTCTTAAATAGGACACTTATATACCTATAAAACAATCTTTGTTAGTTGCTTCTATTCTTTAATATATCCAAAAATGTGACATTTCTATCCTTAGCATCTCTTACTATAGTTTTTATATCAACAATATACTGGTGAGTATCATTGCGTTCAAAATATGCATAATACACCTTATACTCTGAACCTTTATTAAACAACAATGTATATCTGTCTTGATTTTCAATAGTTTGTGCGAAGTAACTATCTATATCCGTAATAATATACGACCAAATTGTCCCAGTTTTTTCGATGTTTTGTCGTAAAGTAACAACATTGTTAGGCAACTCGGTTATAGCTTTATTCTTTTCGTCGTTAGATGCAAACACACCTTTTATTTCTACCACTACAGCGTTTCTGTATTCTGAATCAGTATT